>JBPBQU010000206.1:0-7230 GCA_050955085.1 Janthinobacterium lividum
TCGTGCTGACCGAGGCCAAGGAGGGTTTCCGCGCCGCCCTCGCCGACTACGTGGTCGCCGACGCACCCCCGGTCGACGCGGTCGACGCCGTGGGGAGCGCCTCCCTGGACGAGGCGAGCGCCGAGAGCTTCCCGGCCTCCGACCCACCCTCGACCTCCGTCGCCGACGTGGCGGAGCCTGCCGAGGCGGGCCATGCCTCCCGCCGCCCCTCGCGCAAGGTCGCCGTCACGATGGAGGACGGCACCGAGACCGAGATCGACCACGGTGCCGTCGCGATCGCCTCGATCACCAGTTGCACGAACACGTCCAACCCGTCCGTGATGATCGCGGCCGCACTGTTGGCCAAGAACGCCGTCGAGCGCGGGCTGTCCGTGAAACCGTGGGTCAAGACGTCGCTGGCGCCGGGGTCGAAGGTCGTCACCGACTACTACGACAAGTCCGGGCTCACCCCGTACCTCGAGAAACTCGGTTTCCACCTCGTCGGCTACGGCTGCGTGACGTGCATCGGAAACTCCGGGCCACTGCCGGAGCCCGTCTCGAAAGCCGTGCAGGACAACGACCTGGCAGTCACCGCGGTGCTCTCCGGCAACCGTAACTTCGAGGGTCGGATCAACCCCGACATCAAGATGAACTACCTCGCCTCCCCGCCGCTGGTCATCGCCTACGCGTTGGCCGGGACGATGGACTGGGACATCGAGAAGGACCCGATCGGCACCGACGACGCCGGCGTCGACGTGTTCCTCGCCGACATCTGGCCCGACGCGGGCGAGGTCGAGCGGGTCATCGGCGAAGCCATCAGCAAGGACATGTTCGTCAAGGACTACGCCGACGTCTTCGCGGGTGACGCACGCTGGCAGGGGTTGCCGACACCCGAGGGCAACACCTTCGAATGGGACGCCGACTCCACCTACGTGCGCAAGCCCCCGTACTTCGACGGCATGCAGGCCGAGCCGTCGCCCGTCACCGACATCTCCGGTGCGAAGGTCCTGGCCCTGCTCGGCGATTCCGTGACCACCGACCACATCTCGCCCGCGGGTTCCATCAAGGCGGACAGCCCGGCAGGGCGTTACCTCTCCGAGCACGGCGTGCAGCGCGACGACTTCAACTCCTACGGTTCGCGCCGCGGGAACCACGAGGTCATGATCCGCGGCACGTTCGCCAACATCCGGTTAAAGAACCTGTTGCTGGACGGTGTCTCGGGCGGGTTCACCCGTGACTTCACCGCCGGTGGTGAGCAGGCCAGCATCTACGACGCGGCCCAGAACTACGCAGCCCAGGGCACCCCCCTGGTCGTGCTCGGGGGCAAGGAGTACGGCTCCGGGTCCTCGCGCGACTGGGCCGCCAAGGGCACCGCCCTGCTGGGGGTCAAAGCCGTCATCACCGAGAGTTTCGAGCGCATCCACCGCTCGAACCTCATCGGCATGGGGGTGATCCCGCTGCAGTTCCCGGCGGGGGAGAGCGCGAACTCCCTCGGGCTCGACGGCACGGAGTCCTTCGACATCGCCGGCATCACCGAACTCAACGAGGGCCGCACGCCGCGCACCGTGACGGTGCGGGCGACCAAAGCGTCCGGGGAGAACGTCGAGTTCGACGCGACCGTCCGCATCGACACCCCCGGTGAGGCGGACTACTACCGCAACGGCGGGATCCTGCAGTACGTCCTGCGCTCGCTGACCAAGGTCTGATCCCTGCATGCTCCGACGGGCGCTCACCCTCGCGGGTGAGCGCCCGTCGGCGTTGCGGGCGGCGCCGGTGGACGGGCACGGCCGCGAGAGAGGGTCGGGAGAACAGCTCGGCCCTCGCGTCGCCGAGATGTGACCGACGGCGAGGATCGCCACCCGCACGGGTGCGCCGATGGACGCCCGCATCTCCCCGATGGGTCAACTCCGGCCCGTTATCGCCGATGGACACCCCGATGCGGTTGCCACGGAGGGCGCCGCCGGGAACCACTCTGGGCGGAACCGGTGCTGAACGAGGCGTGGCGCGGCCACCACATGAACGGGAGCGAGAACCTCGCCCCCGGTGTCGTCGCTGCCCTCCTGCACCTGGCCGCCGCGGGTGATCAACCCGTCCTCGTCGTCTCCCGCCCCCGCTCGAGCGCGCTGCGTGAACTGCCCCGGGTGCGTTACGCGAACTCCGCGGCCGCGGACCTGCTCGGGGTGGCTGCGGACAACCTCATCGACATGGCGCTCACCCGCGTCCTGCGCGTCGACGACGTGGAGTCCCTGCTGCTGCGCGAACGGCGCACCCGCTTCACCGCCTCGGCCCTGACCTCCTCCGGTGACACCCGGTCCAGTGAGGTCGTCGCCTGGCCCGTCCCCGACCGTCCCGCCGAGCGGCTCACGGGGCTGAGCGGCATCAACGGCGCACCCACCGGCGAGGAGGAGTGCTGGGTCCTGCAGATCGTCCTGCCCCAGGACGAACGCGCCCAGGTCGCCCTGCGCGCGGCCGAGGAGCGCTTCGCCACCCTGGCGCAGAGTTCCCCGGTACCCACCATCGTCTCCGACGTCGGTGCCCGCCTCTCCCGGGTCAACGACGCGTTCGCCGAACTCCTGGGTGTCCCGGCCGAGGAACTGCACGGCACCGGATGGCTGGACCACGTCGTGGAGGAGGAGCGCCCCGCGGTGGTCCAGGCGGTCTCCGAGGTCCTCGCGGGGTCCCGCGTGACCCTGGAGACCCGGTTGCGCAACGCCGCCGGTCAGGTCCGCTGGGTGTGCGTGCGCCTCGCCCCCAGCGCCACCCCCGGTTACGGTGCGGGGTTCATCGGCACGGTCGAGGACGTCACCGATCGTCTCGCCCGCGAGCACCGCCTCGCCTACCAGGCCGAGCACGACCTCCTCACGGGTCTGCCGAACCGCCTCGCGCTGCTGGAGAACCTCGCCGGACACCTGTGCATCGACACCGGTCAACCCATGACGGCGCGTCCCGTCAACCCCGCCGAGTCGAGCGTCGGTGTCCTCCTGATCGACCTCGACGACTTCAAGACCGTCAACGACGGCCTCGGCCCGGAGGCCGGCGACGCCGTCCTCGTGGAGGTCGCCCGCCGCCTCGCCCGCACCATGCGCACCGGTGACCTGGTGGCCCGCCCGGGTGGTGACGAGTTCGTGCTCGTCTGCGCGGACATGGCCACCCTCGAGGCCGTCCAGGCGACCGCCCGACGCGTCCTCGACGCACTGCTCGCCCCCGTCGAGGTGAACGGTCTACGACTGCGCCTCTCCGCCAGTATCGGAGTCGTACTCCTGGCCGGACTGCGCTGCAGCGCCGAGGAAGTGGTCCGAGACGCGGAGATCGCCGTGCACGAGGCGAAGGCCGCCGGAGGTGGCCGGTGGGCACTGCTCGACGAGGAGGTCCGCCAGCGCGCCCGTCGCGCGCTGCGACTCGTCGCCGACCTGCGTGAGGCACTCTCCCGTGGCACCGTCGACGTGCACTACCAACCCATCGTGAAACCCGGGAACCCGGCGCAACTGATGAGCGTCGAGGCGCTGTGCCGCTGGACGCACCCGGAACTCGGGCCCATCGACCCCCAGACCTTCGTCACTCTCGCCGAGCGCGCCAACCTCGTACCCCTGCTCGACGCGCACGTTCTCGCCGTCGCCTGTCGTGACCTCGCCCGGTGGAGAGCGGGGCTGGAAGCCGGCGACCTCTGCCACGTCCCGACGTGGGTCGCCGTCAACGTCTCCGCCGTCAGCCTGTCCACCGAGGGTTTCGCCGAGGGTGTCCGCCGGTCGGTGGCAGCTGCCGGGCTCGAACTCGGGGCCATCTGCCTGGAGGTCACCGAGACCGCGCTCGCCAGCGATCTGCGGGCCTGCCGCACGGTGCTGGAGGAACTGCGCCGCGACGGCGCCAAGGTCGCCATCGACGACTTCGGGACGGGGTACTCCTCGTTGGCCTACCTCAAGGACCTCCCCGTCGACCACCTCAAGGTCGACCGCTCCTTCGTGCGCGATCTGCACAGTGCCGGTGCCGGTGCCGGTGCCGGTGCCGGTGCTGGTGCCGGTGCCGGGGTCCGCGGGGGCCCCGCGCGCGCCGTCGCCGCCGCCGTCGTCTCCCTCGCGCACACCCTCGACCTCGGCGGCGTCGCCGAGGGTGTCGAGACGATGGAACAGAACGACGTCCTCATCGAACTCGGTTGCCGCATGGTCCAGGGGTACCTCTACTCGCGTCCCCTGCACCGCGATGCCCTTCTCGACGTGCTGCGCGGTGGCGGACTGCTCGTGCCCCAGCCGCTGGACCCGCCGCGCCCCGCCCCGCAGGAGGTGATCGCGTGAGCGACGCACGGGTGAGTGAACTGCCGGGCACCTCCAGCATCACCGACGAGGCCGTCGAGGTGCTCGGACGCATCTCCGCGGCCCTCGACGACCTGCCCGCCCACCGGCCCGTCGCCGCCAAGGTGATCTCCGAGGCCGACGACCACCGCTCGGACGCACGCTCACTGGGGCAGACCCTCGGTTACGACCCCGCGTTGACCGCCAAGGTCCTGCGGTTGGCGAACTCCGCCTACTTCGGTTTGTCCGGGCGGGTGTCGGCCCCGGCGTTCGCGGTGACCGTCGTCGGGTTCTCCACCGTGCGCAGCCTCGCCGTCGCGGCCATGGCCGGTCTCGAAGACGTCCCCGAGGCGCTCGAAGGTTTCTGGGAACGTAGTGTGCTGACGGCGGTCGCGGCGGCCGAGATCGCCCCTCGGCTCGGAGTCAAGGGGCCCGACGCGTTCAGCGTTGGACTGCTCGCCCGGTTGGGGCAGGCGCTTCTCGTGCGCTGCGACGCCGAGCGTTACCCCCTGCTGCTGGCGCAGGCGGGCGACCGGGAGAGCCTGCTGGAGCTGGAGACACGTCGTTACGGTGCGCACCACACCCGGGTGTCCGCCGAGGCGCTCGCGGCCTGGTCGTTTCCCGAAGACCTCGCCGACGCCCTCGCGCAGGTCGACCGCGCCGGTTGGGCGATGCCGCTGGCGGTCTGCGTGCGGATCGGTCTCGAACTGACCGAACGGATCCTCGATCCTGCCCGTCCGCCGCGCTCCGCCGAACACCTCAGCTCGGGTCACGTCCGCGACGCCGAGGTGGACGCGCTGCGCACCCAGGTGAGCGCCACGGCTGCCGAGATGGTGCAGCTGCTCACCTCATGAGGACCCCGCCGCCGCGGACCCACCACGGCGAAGGCAGGATGGATGCGTGTGCGAGGCAACCCCGGTAGCGGAGATCATCCTCCCCGACCACGAGCACTCGGCCCGCCAGGCCCGCACCTTCCTCCGGGAGGCGATCTGCAGCCTCCATCACGCTCGCGTCGTCGACGAGGCCCAGCTTCTGGTGTCCGAACTGGTGACGAACGCCGTGCGCCACGGTGGCCCCCCGGTGCGGGTCCGGGTGGACTGCGACGGTTCGGCCGGGATGCAGGTCTCGGTCACGGACGGCAACCCGCACCCACCGGTGCGCCGCGACGCGGCACCGGACGCCGAAGGGGGTCGCGGGGTCGCCCTCGTGGACATCGTCTCCGACCGCTGGGGCGTCGACCACGTCGAGAACGGCAAGACCGTCTGGTTCGTCATCTCCTGATCGGCCGCGTCCGTGGTGTCCCCCGGGGTCTTGCTGCGGCCATCTGGTGACCGCGGTGAGAATGTTTCCCCGCGGTCGTCATCGAGCCCCGTGTCGTTCTGTCCTCACGTCTCGTCGTCTTCTTCCGTGAAGGCGATCTGCACGAGACGGGGGGTTCCCCTGCGGGCGGTGTGCACGGCCCGCCCCGCAGGCAGGGATCGCAGGCGGGTTCCGTGCAGGACCGCGCCCTCCTCGCCCGGACCGGACAACAGCAGTCCTTGACTGCCCAGTTCGCGTAGTCGGCGCAGGACGGGTTGTCCGCCGGCGCTGGTTATTCCCCCGGCGGCTTGAAAGATGACCACGTGCAGCCGTTGGTAGACGGTGGTGTCGACCTTGAGGTAAGCCGATCCGGGGGCGGGAGGAAGTTCAAAGGCGTCGGAGGTGCCGAAGACCGCGCGGCTTTCCGCGGCGCTGAAGGTACGCAGCGCCAACGGGTAGGACAGGTGGCTGTCCAGTCTGCGCAGCCGACCTTCCTCGAGGCGCTGGGTGTCGCGGATGCCGGCCAGGTTGCCGCTTTCGCGCAATACCTCCTCGCGTCGTCGCACTTCCCCTTGAACCCGCGAAGCCTTGTCGAACCCATGGGGCCACGACCCGGTTACCGGTGCACCGCTGACGGAACAAACCTGGGTTGAGCGACTTCCGGCTTCCTGGACGTCGATACGGCTGCGCATATGGGTTTCATGTCGTAATGTCAGAGTTTCCATCCGTTAACTCTAGAAGATCCAGAGGAATTGAAGATGACTGCGCCAAGGCCGATTGAGTGGTACGACCACGCGCTCGCTTCCGTGACTGGACCGGACCCTAACGTCGAGTTCCTGCACATCGAAGCCGTCGTCCGGAAGGAGTGGACCGGCCCATTCTTGAGACGCCAGCACATTGAGTTCGTCGCCTTAGAATGGACGCTCTTTCATGGCGATGGGTCATTTGCGAATGCTGGCACCATTCGAAGCGACGATGTCGAAGAAATAAACGAGTTGGAGTGTGACAGCCTCAAATGGCTGGGAGATACATATAAACTGGAATGGTTGGTCGGGGACGCGAAGGCGTGTTGTCAACGGCGGTTAGGGGTTTGAGCGTCCGTCTGATTGCAACTACCTGTGGGTGAACCAAGGCTCGGGGGCATGCCTACAATGAGCCAAGTTCTTGGATGATGGCGACCGGGGCGTGGTCGCCAGGTCCACCGCAGCAACGCTCCTGACCGTGGAATTACTTACTGCCTGGTTGATGACCGTGACTGCTAACCGAGTGATTAAGAAGCGCAAGATACCGAACTTCATCAGTGAATAGATTCTCACCGAGGCGACCGGGCCGAACAGTTACGGCTACTGACGCAGGACGGCGAGTTCGCTGATCGCCTCCGCGCCGTCCGGAAGCAGGACGGCCAAGTCGGTGAGGACCCGGCTGGGGTCGCGGCGCCGCGGGTGCGGATACCGGCCAAGACGTCACCGCACCCTCCGGTCAGGTCCACCCTGTCGGCGACGTCGGCCAGCAGGCTTGTGCTGTGCACCTGCGGATTGCCTCCCACGTGTTGCGGATGGGGACCTTAGAGGGCATCTCGAAACTGAGTGGCTGACCCGCGGCGCGGCACCGTGATCATGAAGGGAGCTCCTGGTACAGCGGTGGTTACCACACCAAAACCGCTAAC
>JBPBQU010000207.1:0-7166 GCA_050955085.1 Janthinobacterium lividum
ACTCCAGCACCGCCGGCTGCACGACCCTCGTCGTCAACAGCCACACCCCACCGACGACCGCGACGACAAGAGCCAGCCGCTGCGGGACCGCCCGGAACTCCCTGGCGCGCAATGCCACCAGCGCCGTGAGGACGGCGACCATGGTTTCCGGCAGCCACCCACCGGGCCGCAGGGCAACGGTCATCAACGGGACGAGAGACAACCCCGCCCCCACCGCCAACCCGGTGAGGGTCGTGTCGGCGATCGTGGTGCGTATCGCGAGTTCCGCAGCCGGCAGCGGCTCGTCGTCGATGCGCAGTTCCGAACCGTCCCGCGGCAGCTGGGGAGCGCGGATGCGGGCGATACGGACGGCCAGTTTGGGTGCGGAGAGCAACGCGACGAACCAGGCGACGGCAACCATCGTGGCGGCGCGGTGCGTCTGGAACCCGGCCAACACGTGCAGGAACACCGCGATCAGAACCCCGGCCACCACCGACAGGGCCACCGCCACCGGCCCCAGCGGCAGTGTCGGTGCCAACCAGCGCCGCAGCACGAGGAAAAGGCCTGCCGCCAATGCCGCAACCACAGCGGCCAGCGTCAACGAGGTCGCGCTGGGGTGCACTACCAGGCTACCCCCGGTCAGTCCCATCCCACCCACCATCCAGGCCGAGGCCATGGCGCTCGCCGCCGCGAGAGTGCTGAGCGGGGTGTCCCCACGGCGGGCCAGCAGGACCGCGGCGGTCGCCAGACCCACTGTGAGGGCCAGCGCAGCCGCCAGGGTGAACACCCCGCCCTCGCTGCGCAGCACGATCACCGCCGCGTCGGCGACGGCGGCCAGCGCGAGGAGGGCGAAGGTCCACCGCTGGGAGTTCGCACCCCAACGGTCGGGGTGGCGCGAAACGGTCGTCGCGATGCCGTCGGCGACGTCGTCGAAGTCGAGTTCCGGCATGGTTTCCTCGGCCACCACGAGGTACACCTCGTCACCGTCGAGCCACCCCAGGGAGGCAGGGGTCTCGTCCGGTCCGGCGGGGGCTTCCCCCAGCCGCTGCAGGACCCACGAACCATATTCGGCGACCCCGTCGGGAACGTCGTCGGCGCGCACCACGAAACGGGCGAGCTGCGGTAGCAGGCTCACGATGGTCGCGGTCAGGGGTACGGCGAGGTCGGCACGGCCACTGGGGCCGTGCACCGTCAACCGGCACAGTTGCTGGCTGCGCGGGGTGACGACAGGGGTGGAGCTCATCGGTTCTCACCTGCTCGGTTCGGGACGGCGAGTTCGACGTCGGGAGTGGTGGCCCGCGCGGTCTGGACCAACCGGACCCCGCGGCGGGTCACCAGTTGCGCACGGCCGGGTGGCAGCGTTCGCGGGCTGGCCTCGCCGATGAACTTTCCCTCCTCCTTGGGGTAGGAGAAGAGCAGGGCGGGGGTCCCCAGTTCCCACAACCGCCGGATTGCCTGGTCCATCATGCCGCGCGACGCGTTCGCGCTGGAACGTGCGACGACGAGGTGCAGGCCGATGTTGGCGCCCTGCGAGAGCAGCGGCAGCAGGGGTTCCAACGGGGTCGAGCCCATACCGGGGTTCAGGAGCTCGTAGTCGTCGACCACGAAATAGAGCCGTGCCCCCTGCCACCAGTCACGGCGGCGCAACTGCTCGGAGGAGATGTCGCTGCCGGGAATGCGCTGCGTCAACGTCACCGCCGCCTGTTGCGCGAGTTCTTCGAGCGCCTGCGTGCTGACGGCACTGCCGATGGCGTATTCGGCCGGCACCGCGTCGTCGAGGTCACGGCGGGTGTCGGCCAGGACGATCTTCGCCTCGTCCGGTGTGTAACGACGCACGACGTTCTGGATCACCAGGCGTAGCGCGTTCGATTTACCGGTTTCCTCGTCCCCGAAGACGAGCAGGTGCGGGGTCGCGTCGAAATTGTGCCAGACGGGTTCGAGGCGACGTTCGTCGTGCCCGATCACGATCCGCATGTCACCGTCGGGGCCGGGCAGCGATGCGGCGGGGAGTTCCAGCGGCAGCATGCGCACATGAGGTGCGGTGGGCCCGGTCCAGTATCCGCGAATGTCCTCGCAGACAGCCTTCGTCGCCGACGACAGGTCGGAGGTACCGGATTCTGAATCCACCCGTGGCAGAGCACCGAGGAAGTGGTACCCGGAGGTGGTGAGGCCGCGACCAGGAATGGCAGGAACTCCACCGGCCTTGCGGCCGGGCACCTCCGAATCCATCGGGTCACCCAGTCGCAGCTCGAAGCGGGTGCCGAGGACATCGCGCAACCACGGTCGGATGTCGGACCAGCGTCCCGACGTCACCACGAGGTGCACCCCGAAGGAGAGACCACGCGAGGCGATGTCGTTGAGCCGTGACTCCAGCGCGTCGTACTCCGCGCGGAAGGTGGACCACCCGTCGATGACGAGGAACACATCACCGTGCGGGTCGTCGACCTCACCCTTGCGGCGCGCTTTCCGGTAGGCGGCCATCGACTCGAAACCTTTTTCGGTGAAGATGGCCTCGCGCCGTTCGACGACCCCGATGACCTCTTCGATGGTGCGGGCGACGCGGTCACGTTCCAGCCGGGTCGCGATGGACCCGACGTGGGGCAGTCCACCGATCGACATGAGGCCACCACCACCGAAGTCGAGTCCGTAGAACTGCACCTCGGCCGGGGTATGGGTGAGTGCGAGTCCCAGGATCATCGAACGCAGCAAGGTGGACTTCCCCGTCTGCGGTGCCCCCACGACCCCGACGTGGCCGTCGGCGCCCGCGAGGTCGGCGATGAGCACGTCGCGCACCTGCTCGTAGGGGCGGTCGACGAGCCCGACGGGAACGCGCAACCGACCTCGCCCGGCGGGGTCCTCAACGGTCATCCCGAGGTCGATGTGCGGGACGATCCCGGGCAGGAGGGCGTCGAGCGAGGGCGATGTCGCCAACGGTGGCAGCCACACCTGACGTGCTGCGGGCCCCGCACCCTGCAACCGGCGCTGCAACACCTCGACCAGCGAGGGGGCGTCCGGGTCCTCGACCTCGTCCTCCTGCTCGTCCACCGAAACCTCGGTGTGCAGGACGTGCAGTGTCGGGTGCGCATGAGTGTGGAACGGCACGACGGAGGTGGCTTCCACACCGTCCGGTCCGATGGCCGGCGTCGTCCGTGGTTCCGGGCAGGGGCCGGAGACGTAGGCGCTCTTGAACCGCGTCATCGTCGTGGTGTCGAACTTCAGGTACCCGTTCCCCGGACTGGAGGGGAGTTCGTAGGCGTCGGCGACACCGATGACGCTACGGGATTCCATGGAGGAGAAGGTCTTCAGGGCGATGCGGTAGGACAGGTGACCCTCCACGCGGTGGATTCGCCCCTCGTCGACGCGCTGGGAGGCCAACAGCAGGTGGACACCGAGACTGCGACCAAGGCGCCCGATGCTGACGAAGAGGTCCATGAACTCGGGTTTGCTGGCGAGCAGTTCGCTGAATTCGTCGACGATGATGAAAAGCGTCGGCAGCGGCGCGAGGACGGTGCCACCCAGGCGCGCTTTCTCGTACTCCAGCAGGGAGGCGTAACCGGCTTCGCGCAGCAATTCCTGCCGTCGGATCAGCTCACCGTTGAGGGAGTCCTGCATGCGGTCCACCAGCGGCAGCTCGTCCGCGAGGTTGGTGATGGTGGCCGATGTGTGCGGCAGCTTCTCCATACCCAGGAACGTCGCGCCACCCTTGAAGTCGACGAGGACGAAGTTGAGGATCTCGGAGGAGTGCGTTGCCGCGAGACCGCTGACAAGGGTACGCAGCAGTTCACTCTTGCCGGAACCGGTGGCGCCGATGAGCAGCCCGTGTGGACCCATCCCGCCCTGTGCCGCCTCCTTGAGGTCGAGCTCGACGACCTCACCGGCGTCGGTGACGCCGAGGGGGACCGTGAGCCGCGTGTTCAGGGGGGTGCGACCGCGCCACTGTGCGGCGACGTCGAAGGTGTGCGCGTCACGGATGCCGAGCAAAGACGTCAGTTCGAAGTCGTCCTCGAACGGTCGGTCGGCCACCTCCACGGTGCCGCTGGTCCGCTTGGGCGAGAGGAGGCGGGCGAGTTGCTCGGACTGCGCGAGGCTGAGCCCGTCGCGCACGGCAACGCCGACACTGTCACCGGCGGGAAACTCGACCTCGTCGGGGCGGCAGGTCAGGCGGAGCACCTTCCCGCCACCCGGCAGCATCCCGGTGATGTCGAGCAGCACGACGTTGCGCAACCCGGCCCCGCGCAGCGGAGACCCGTCCGGGACGTCTGCGAGGTGGGCGAGCACGACGATGAACGGTTCGGCGACGCCCGGTACGGCGGTCTTGTCGTGCTCACCACGCTCGAGGATCCCGTCGGAGAGGAGTTCGAGGAGCTCGTCATGGTCGGTGGCGAGCAGCGCGACCGGCCCCGACGGGTCCTCGACCGTGTCGTGTGCACTGTGCGGCAGCCACTTGGCCCAATCCCACTGCGACTGCACGTCCTCACCGACGAGAAACGCCAGCTTCAACTCGTCCGGGGAGTGGAAGGTCACGAGCTGGGCGATCACGGCCCGGGCGAGCGCCACGGCCGCATCGGGATCGCCGGCGAACTCGACGCTTGAGAAGCTTCGCAACCCGACGGCCATCGGCATCCCGCGCACCTTGCGGTAGGTCTCAGCGAAGCGACGCAGCGAGATCGCGGACAGGGGTTCGAGGTCCTCGATGGGCTTCGTCGCCGGCGGGTCGAACACCAGCGACGCTGTCCTGCTGCCGAGACCGATACGCACCCGACCGAAGTCGGGGTGGCTCGCCCGACGTTCCCACAGCCGCGGGCCCCCGGCCATGGACCACAACCACGCCGGGTCGGGGTTGTCCCAGGCCACGGCCTCACGTTGCACGGTGGCGGCGGAGCGGGCCCGGGTGCGCAGCTGGGCGAGATAACGCAGGTAGTCGCGGCGCTCGGCCCCCGCCTTGCGTTTGCGCTCGGCTGAGGCGTTCCCGAGCTGGCTGAGACCCATCGTCACCATGGCGAGGCCCATCGCACCGGCCATGATGTAGATGTAGGGCGATCCGCCCGTCCCGGCCGAGGAGAACACGAGGACCATCGCGAGGGGCCCGATGGCCATCGGCAGGAACATCAGCATGCTGCGGAGGTCGCGCTGCGCCGGGTCCGGCATCAACGGTGGTTCCTGCAACTGCTCGTGGTCCTCCGACGCCTGCGGGCCGTCGAGGCGCGCGGGCCTCTTGACGGTCACCTTGCTCATCCGAGATCCCCCTCCTCCGCGACGGTCACCCGACCCCACGCGTTGTCGTCCTGGGTCAGGAGATCGTTCGCAGTGCGTTCCGTCACGGTCTCCTCCTCGTCGCTGCCCTCGGAGTCGTCCTGCTCGTCCTCCTGGGGCAAGTCGCTGCCGCAGAAAATCAAGCCTTCAGGCACGGGTCGGAGCCCAAGGCCCCCGGTACCCGCCTGCGGTGCGGCACGCCGGTCGATGCGGGCGGCCTCCGCGGCGCCGGTGCGGGAGGTGTGGCTCCACGGCTGGGCTTCGCGCTCGACGATGTCGGTCTCGTACGCCGTGGAGTCGTCGGCGCCACCCTGGCCGGAAGCGTCGTGAGTCCACAGCAGCCCCGCACCTGCGACGCCGGCAGCGAACCGGTCGGAGTCGAACCGATCGGTGCTCACCACGTCGGCCTGGTTCGCTCCGTCGTCGGAGTCCCACGCACTGTCCAGCCAACTGACGGCGCCATCACGACCCTCTGGCCCCGACCCCACGCCGGCACCGGGTTCGTCGGCAGCGTCCTCCGCCACCCAGTTCGGTTCGCCGCGCGCGACGAAGCCGTCCGCGGGCACGTCCTCGCCTGCTCCCGCCCCGCCGTCGTGAGCACCGTTCCACCATGCCGACGACAGCAGGGCCGCCGCACCCCCGGCCCAGACCGCGTCGTCACCGTCCGTCCCTGCAGTCGTCACCAGACGCTGGGAGGGGTCGGCTGCCCAACCGCCCGGTCCACCGGGGGGCGCATCGAATGCCGACCCGCCGTCGGGGAGTTCCATCACAGCCATCGGGGACAGCCCTCCGGAACCCGACGCCGCGCCCTGGTCGTGCGCAGTCAGGAGTGGGGAGTATCCGGCATCCCCCTGGTCGGACCAGGGTTGCGCAAGAGCATCGGACCAACCCGGGACCTCGGTCGGCGAGTCCACCGAAGCGGGTCCGGCGATCGGATCCTGGCCGACGAGCGGTAACGCCCCCAGCATCGACTCAGCGCGCTCGCCGTCGACGGCGTCCGTCAACCACAGAGCCGCGTCCGCCGCCAACAATCCGGACGCATCCGAACGCTCCGACGACTTCGACCCGGTACCGGACATCGGAGCGATCTGACCTGCCGGAACCGTCCCACCCTCCGCGATATCGCTACCCGACACGCCCGCACCGGGGGCACCCCACGAAGCCGGCTCATCCGACCCCGCGACATCGCCCACCTCGCTCGGGGCATCCGGCGCGGTCGAAGGACCACCGAACGCCCCCGGGACACTCTCGACAGCCCAGTCCTCGGGCGCGGACGACACCGCGCCCAACGCCCCCACATCCTCACCGTCGAACGTATCCGCCAACCAGGGATCCGAATCCGCCGCTAACAACCCGGACGCATCCGAACGCTCCGACGCACCCGACCCAGCACCCGAACCCGGAGACATCGGCGACATCGGCGGCATCCCCCCACCAGCAGAACCCGAGGAATCACCACCCGACAAACCCACACCCGGCGAACCCCACGAAGCCAACTCACCCGACCCCGCACCAGCAGGAGCATCCAACGCAGCACCAAACGCAGCCGGCGACGTCAACCCACCCGAACCACCCGCAGCATCACCAAACCCAGCAGCGTCATCGAAAGCGGATCCCGCACCACCAGCACCCAACGAACCCGGCGCATCCAACGAACCACCAAACACCGCCGGATCCCCGGACGCACCGGAATCACCCAACGCCCAATCCTCCGGCAAAGCCGACGCCACACCACCATCCAGAGAACCCTCCCCAGGCGCGACCTCCCCCGCCCACGGCGCCACATCAGGAGTCAACAACCCAGACGCATCCGAACGCTCCGACGCACCCGACCCAGCACCCGAACCCGGAGACATCGGAGACATCGGCGGCATCCCCCCACCAGCACCAGCAGAACCCGAGGAATCACCACCCGACAAACCCACACCCGGCGA
>JBPBQU010000208.1:0-7100 GCA_050955085.1 Janthinobacterium lividum
ACCCAGCGCCCGATGAGTGCGCCCACGACGACGGCCGGGGCAAGTTTCAGGTCCAGCAGCAGTGAATCGGTCGTAATGAGTCCCAGGCCGACGCTGAACGGCGTCTTGAACAGGTTGACGATGAAGAAGAACCAGGCGCCGGTACCCAGGAAAGACATGACGCCCAGACCCATGGTGAACAGGTAGATCGACATCGGGGCGCCGCCCGCGTTGGCGACCATCGTCGTGAAACCCGCGAGAAAACCGAAACCGGCCGCCACCACCCACCGCCGCCCGCTGCCCACGGTGGTCGCGCCCACCTCACCCCGCAGCCGCTGGGTGCGCAACCGCCGTTGCCGCCAGATGTGGACGGCGACGAGCAGGATCAGCACCACACCGATGGAACGGCGCATCACGGTGTCGTCGACGACCCGCACGAAACCCACGCCCACGAGCACGCCCACGGCGACGCTGGGGAACAACCGCACGAGCAGCCCCCAGTCGGCATGGCGTCGATACGCGGCGATGGCGAAGACGTCACCGACGAGGAGCAACGGCAGGATCGCCCCGGTGGACTCCTTCGCGGGCAGCACCGAGGCGAACACGGCGACCGCGAGTACCGCCGCCCCGCCGATCGACGTCTTGGCGAAGCCGATCACGAGCGCGGACACAGCCAGCAGGACGAACCCCGTCGTCGTGATCTCCACCACCGGGGGAGCGTACGGGCTCCCGCCACGGCAGCGGTGCAGACTCAACGGATGAGCGCAGTCGGGGAACGGTCGTCGAGACGCCCGGACCCCACCCGACCCAGCGTCCTGCACCTCGATCTCGACGCGTTCTTCGCCGCCGTCGAGCAGCGTGACAAACCGTCGTTGCGCGGCAAACCCGTCGTCGTCGGGGGAACGGGTGGCCGGGGGGTCGTGGCGACCGCGAGCTACGAAGCCCGCGTTTTCGGGGTCGGGTCGGCCATGCCCACCGCGCAGGCCCGTCGTCGCTGCCCCAACGCCGCCTACCTCGCAGGACGCTTCGACGCCTACCGCACGGCGTCCGAGGAGGTCATGGCGCTGGCCCGCCGGTTGTCCCCGCTCGTCGAACCCCTCTCCCTCGACGAGGCCTTCGTCGACCTCTCCGCCGTCCATGACGGCCTCGACGTGGCGGTGGTGACGGAGATCGCGGAGGAGTTCCGGGCCGCGGTCCGCGCCCGGACGGGTCTGACCGTGTCGGTGGGGGTGGGGGGGAGCAAACTCGTCGCGAAGATCGCCTCCGATCTGCGCAAACCCGACGCACTCGTCGTCATCGCGCCCGCCGGGCAGGCCGAGGTGCTCGCACCCCTGAGCGTGCGCACCATCCCGGGCGTCGGGGCGGTCACCGGGGAGAGGTTGCAGCGTGCGGGGGTGAAGACCATCGGCGAGCTCGCCGTGGCCGACGAGGGTGAGCTGGTCAGGATGCTCGGCAAGGCCCACGGCAGCGGGTTGCTCGCGTTCGCCCGCGGCATCGACCCGCGCCCCGTCGTCTCCGAGCGAGAGGCCAAATCGGTCTCCGCGGAGGAGACGTTCGCCCTCGACATCACCGACCGACGCGATCTCGCGGAACGCACCCGACGGATGGCGGAGCGCGTCGCGGCCCGGCTCGTCGCGTCCGGGGTATCGGGACGGACCATCACGATCAAGGTGCGCCGCTACGACTTCACGACACTCAACCGCTCCCGCACCCTCGCCCACGCCACGTCGTCGGTGCAGGAGATCACCACCCAGGCCGGTGAACTCCTGGACGCGATCGACGTCGCCGACGGGGTCCGCCTTCTCGGCGTCGGGGTGTCGGGGTTGTCGGAGTTCAGCCAGACCGACCTGCTCGCCGATCTCCTCGACGAACCGCACGACACCTCCGACCCCGCGCCCGACGACGTTCCCGTTCCCGATCCCGATCCCGATCCCGATGATGACGACCAGGAGGGCGCCGAACCGGTGGGCGTCCTGGACGGCGGTTCGCCGCAGCCGTACGGACCCCCCGCGCGAACCGGTTGGCGGCCGGGCCAGGACGTCGCGCACACCGAGTTCGGGTCGGGTTGGGTCCAGGGTTCCGGTACGGGCCGGGTCACCGTTCGCTTCGAGGGGCCCCACACCCCGGTCGGGCGCATCCGTACCTTCCGCGACGACGACCCACAGCTGACTCCGGCCGACCCGCCGGTGTTCCACCCCCAGGAGGTCGGCAATGGGGCGTGAACTCGCGGTCCCGGAGCACGTCTCAGCCCGTCGATCCCGGTGCCCGGTCACTCAGGGGCCGGACGGGCCGGGTGGGTGGTTGCGGGACCGGACCCCAACCACCCACCCCCGCGTCCTCCCGCTCCGGCTCCGAAACCACTCGGGGAGAACACGCCATGATCAGCAACGCCCGCGTTCAGGCCCCGATCGCGATCGAGGACATGACGTCGTTGAACCCGTAGTCAGTCAAGTTCGCGATCCACTGATGGGGCTGGACGGAGATCTGCCGGCCGGTGCACCCACCGTCGGAAAACAGCACCAAGGTCTTGCCGGAGTAATTCTTGACCGCAGAAGCCTTGTCGTTGAAGCTTGCTGCTATCTTCCCGATACACCCAGGTCGAGTCGTGTCATCGACCGAGTAAGGGAACCCGGTCAGATCCGGGTTTCCCGGGTTGTATGCGTCCACGTAGAAGAACGCGGGGTCATTGGCTGCAGCTGGTCCGGCACTTGCCCCGATGGTGGCCGCAGCCAGCAATGCCGCTGCCACCAGACTCCTGCGCCTCACCGGAAATCTCTTGACCATGTCCATCACTCTTCTCGTGTTGGGTTTCCGACGACGGCTGGACCGCACCCGAATCAGGGTGCAGTCCTGGTCAGGTCACAGAAACTCGCACATCACCCAGCAATGC
This sequence comes from Janthinobacterium lividum, assembly GCA_050955085.1. GTDB lineage: Bacteria > Actinomycetota > Actinomycetes > Actinomycetales > Kineococcaceae > Kineococcus. The sequence continues at coordinate 2,870 of JBPBQU010000208.1, forward strand.
GTCAACCAACAGTTGGTGGGCACGCTCAGAACAGGCCCTCACCGACCGCTAGGACACCAGCGGGTAACCCAGCTGACCGAGCTTCCGTCGCCGGGGTGGCCGACGAGCTGGAAACGGGTCGCCTCGAGCCACCGCGGCCGGTGTGGATGAGCACCTCACAGTTCTGCACCGCCGCCGACGTGCAACCAGGGTCGCTGTCCGCCTGGGTACGTGACACCGGGGACACCCCTTGGCGCGCTGAGGTGTGGTGCCTGCGGGAAAACCTCCCCCGGGACCCGACCACCGACCCGGCACCCCGAGATCGACGGGCCCGGCCGCACACCCCTGCGTAGGGCATGCAGACAGCAACGCACGATCCTGTCGCCCCCGGACCATGGGTTTCGCCCTGGTCGACCTGACACAGACCGACCCTCGGCCCGGTTCCGTTGGTCGCCTGGCCGCCGGTGGGGGAGCGCGGGAGGCTGGGGGCGTGCCTCACCCGCCCCGCTCGCACTGTGCGCCCTTGCCGGAGTTCACCGGCGCCGCCCGCACCGGAACCGTGATGAGGCGTGAACTCGCGGTCCCGGGCGGTTTCGCCGCCGCCCCGCTGCGCCGGTTCCTGCACGCCCACACCATCCCCGGGGCCGAACGGCACGACGCGGTGAGCGGGATTCACGAACGCGTCATCACCACGTCGTCGGGTGCCGTCGTCGTGACCGTCGACCTCGGCCTCGCGGAGCGCGCCGACGTGGTGCACGTCGAGGCACCCGAGGCCGCGCTCCCCGAGGTCTGCCCGGCCGTCCGGCACTGGCTGGACCTCGACGGTGACGTGGACGCAGCCGAGGCGGCGCTCGCGGAGGACCCCGTCATCGGCCCGCTCGTCAGCGCGCGCCCCGGTTTGCGGGTCCCGCGCACGGTGTCGGGTGCTGAGACGGCGATGCTCACCGTCCTCGGCCAGCAGGTGTCCCTCGCGGCCGCCCGGACCTTCGCGGGTCGCCTCGTCGCCGCCTACGGATCCCCCGCCGACGATCCGTGGTCCTGCTCACCCGCCGAACACGATCTGCGAGGGTTCCCCGCCCCCGCGACGCTGGCCGCCGCCGGGCCGGACGCCCTGCGCGCCGTGACCGGGGTGACGGGTGCGCGCTCACGCAGCCTGCACGCGCTGGCCACCGCGCTCGCCGGTGGCCTCGACCTCGACGGTGCGCGAGAGGACCCCGAGGCGGCGGGCGCCGCGCATGCCGCCCTCCTCGCGTTGCCGGGCATCGGAATGTGGACGGCCGACTACATCGCGCTGCGGGTGCTCGGGGACTCGGATGCGTTCCTCTCGACGGACCTCGTGCTGCGCCGTGCGATGGGTGGCATCACCGCCAAGGAGGCGCTCGCCCGCGCGGAACGCTGGCGGCCCTGGCGGGGGTACGCGTTGCTGCACCTGTGGACGGCTGAGGTCTTCGCCGGCTGACGAGGGCGCTCCCGGTGAGGTGTGCGGCGCGGTGTGATCGCGGCGGGCCCGGCGCGGCACTACGGTGCGTGTCGTGGACGGAACCGTGGTCGTCACCGGAGGCAGCCGAGGGATCGGGGCGGCGGTCGTGCAGGCCCTGGCCGCGCGCGGCATCGCGACCTGCTTCAGCTACTCCACGAACCGGGAAGCGGCGGAAGCCGTGGCGCGCCAGGCGCAGGAGTTCGGCACCGCGGTGCTCCCGGTGCAGGCCGACGTCTCCGACGAGGCAGACGTCCGCCGGTTGTTCACCACGGCCGAGAAGCTGGGGCCGGTGAGTGGGCTGGTGAACAACGCGGGGATCAACGGCCCCCAGAGCAGGGTCGTGGACCTCGATGCCGCCCGGATCCGGCGCCTCCTCGAGGTGAACGTCCTGGGTGCCTTTCTCTGCGCGGCCGAGGCGGTGCGGCGTATGAACGCTGCCAACGGCGGCACGATCGTCAACGTCTCCTCCCGCGCCGCGGTCCTCGGCAGTGCCGGCGAGTACGTCGACTACGCGGCCTCCAAGGCCGCCGTGGACACCCTCACCGTGGGTCTCGCGCACGAGGTCGCGCGTGACGGCATCCGGGTCGTGGGGGTGCGGCCAGGCTTGATCCGTACCGACATCCACGCCAGCGCAGGGGACCCGGGCCGGGTGGAGCGTCTGCAGGGCAGCGTCCCGATGGGTCGCGGTGGGGAGCCCGGTGAGGTCGCCGAGGTGATCGTCTGGTTGCTCTCCGACGCGGCCTCCTACGTCACGGGAACGACCCTCGACGTCAGTGGCGGGCGCTGACCCGGAGCCGTCGTCCGGTCACGACCGCGAGGGTGTGCAATAGCGGGGTGAACGACACCTCCCGGTTGGCCGATCTGCTCGCCGGGGGCGGTGCCGTCGTCCTCGCGGGAGCGGGCATGTCGACCGATTCCGGCATCCCGGACTACCGCGGGCCTTCGGGTTCGTTGCAGCGCCACACACCCATGACCTATCAGGAGTTCACGGGTTCGGCGCAGGCCCGCCGCCGTTACTGGGGCCGCAGCCACGTGGGCTGGGAGCACTTCAGGCGGGCGCAACCCAACGCCGGGCACCGGGCGGTCGCGGGCCTGGAGGCCGCGGGGATCGTGAGCGGCACCATCACCCAGAACGTCGACGGCCTCGACGTGGCCGCGGGGACCCGGACGCTGGTGCAACTGCACGGCAATCTCGATGGCGTCGTCTGCCTGAACTGCGGCGAGAGCACGCAACGCGCCGAGCTCGCCGTACGGCTCACCGAGGCGAACCCCGAGTTCGACGCCCGCGTCGAGCACTTCCACGCGATGAATCCCGACGGTGATGCGGACCTCTCCGACGCGCAGCTCGAAGGGTTCCGGGTCGTGGGGTGCCGCAGCTGCGGGGAGGACGCGCTGAAGGCCGACGTCGTGTTCTTCGGCGAGACCGTGCCCAAGGACCGGGTGGCCCGATCGTTCTCCTTCGTCGACGCGGGGCGGGTGCTGCTGGTCCTCGGATCCTCCCTCTCGGTCATGTCGGGGTACCGCTTCGTGCTGCATGCCGCCAGACGCGCGATCCCGGTCGTCATCGTCAACGCGGGCCCGACCCGGGGGGACGAGAAGGCCGACCTGCGCATCGACGCGCCGCTCGGTGAGGTACTGCCGGGGTTGGCGGCACAGCTCGTCCCCGCCGTCTGAGCTGTCGACGCGGTCTGAGACGTTGTCATCGTGAACCGGACCCAAGAGTCGAATGCGATGAAGGAGACGAAGTGAGCGAGGACGGGTTCCTGGCGGACCTTGCAGGACAGGTCGTGGTGGTCACCGGTGGTGGCCGCGGCATCGGGTACGCCTGCGCGCGGCGGCTCGCGATGGCAGGAGCGGCGGTGGCCCTGTTCGACCTCCGACCCGACGTGGCCGAGACGGCGGCCGAACTGGCGCGCGAGACGGGTGTGCGCGCGGTGGGTCACCTCGTCGACATCACCGACGCGGACGCGGTGAGCGCCGCCCTGGCGGTGGTCGAGGCGGACCTGGGGCCGGCGGGTGTGCTCGTCACGGCCGCCGGGATTCCCGGCAACGACGACGCCTTCGACATCACCCGCGCCCGCCTCGACACGGTGATGGCCGTGAACGTGACGGGAACCCTGTTGCCCGCGCAGGCCTTCGCGCGGTCCTGCCGCGACGGTGGGCGCAGCGGGGCGATCGTGATGGTCGGGTCGATCTCCGGGCGGATCGTCAACGTCCCGCAGCGCCAGGGCGCCTACAACGCCTCGAAGGCGGCGGTGGAGTCGTTGATGCGTTCGGTGGCCCTGGAGTGGATCGAGTTCGGGGTCCGGGTGAACGCCGTCTCGCCCGGTTACGTCCTCACCGAGATGACCCGTCACGATGTCGAGACGATGCCGGAACGGGTGGCGCAGTGGCGTTCCCGCATCCCCGCGGGTGATCTCGGCCGGCCGGAGGACGTCGCGAACGCCGTCGCCTATCTCGCGAGTTCCGCGTCGCGCTACGTCGTCGGGCAGACGCTCGTCGTCGACGGTGGGTACACGATCCTGTGACGCTCTACGCCGACCTCCCGGCGTTGCGGGCCCGCCAGCTGCTCGCGGACGTGGTGTGGCTGGTGCTGGTGGTCGTCTCGATCGTGGGTGGACGGGCCGTCTCGGCGGCGGTGTCCGGGTTGGCGGATCCGGCACGGCGATTCTCCGGCGGCGCCGACGATCTCGCGGAACAGTTGCGTGCCGCGGGATCTCGCGTCGCGGACACCCCGCTCATCGGTGACTGACTGGCGACGCCACTGGCCCG
>JBPBQU010000209.1:0-7095 GCA_050955085.1 Janthinobacterium lividum
GACACCGTGCTGCCCACGCCCACCGGTTGGACCAGCATGGCCGAGGTCGCGGTCGGTGACGAACTGCTGGGCGCGGACGGCCGCCCCACCACGGTCGTCGCCGCGACGGACGTCCTGCTCGACCGCCCCTGTTACGAGGTGCGTTTCTCCGACGGCAGCGTGCTCGTCGCCGATGCGCAGCACCAGTGGCTGACCTCACGGCCGGGTGCGGAGCCCGCGATCCGCACCACCCTCGACGTCGCACGGGATCTGTCGCGGGGTGAGGCGCACGCCGTGGCGCTGACCGCGCCGCTGGACCTGAAACCCGGCCGCGACGGCGGCGTCTCGTTGACCGGTCTCGGGGCTGCGCTCGCGTCGAAGGGTGCTCGGCTCTCGGCGGCGGAGGTCGCCACCGTGCACACCTGCCTGCGCGGCTCCCTCGGGCAGCGCGCCGAGCTCCTCGCAGGTTTCCTGGACGTCGCCGGGGTCGTCCTGGGGGACGGGTCCATCGAGTTGGACCTCCCCGCGGGTCACGCGGGCGACGTCCTCGATCTCGTGCACGGTCTCGGGCACCAGGTGCGGCGACGTGGGGGCGTCGTGCGGTTGGTGACCTCCGTAGACGTGTTCTCGGTGGACCACCAGGCGCTCACGCACCGGCAACGGCGCCGGTCGGTTGTCGCCGGTGACCTCGTCATGCACGCGCGCTACGTCGTCGAGGTCGTTGCGGTCCCGTCCGTGGCCGTGCGCTGTGTGGAGGTGGACAACGAGGAGCACCTCTACCTCGCGGGCCGATCCATGATTCCCACGCACAATTCGACGTTGGGGCTCGACATCGCCCGGTCGGCCTCGATCAAGCACGGTCTCGCCTCCGTCATCTTCTCCCTCGAGATGGGGCGCAACGAGATCTCGATGCGCCTGCTCTCCGCCGAGGCGCGCATCCCGTTGCAGAACATGCGCAAGGGCACGATGCGGGAGGACGACTGGACGAAGCTCGCCCGCACCATGGGCGCGATCTCCGAGGCGCCGCTCTACATCGACGACTCCCCGAACATGTCGTTGATGGAGATCCGCTCGAAGTGCCGTCGCCTCAAGCAGCGCGCCGACCTCAAGCTCGTCATCGTCGACTACCTGCAGCTGATGACGTCCGGTAAGCGTGTCGAGAGCCGCCAGCAGGAGGTCTCGGAGTTCTCCCGGGCGCTCAAGCTGCTGGCCAAGGAACTCGAGGTGCCCGTCATCGCGCTGTCGCAGCTGAACCGTGGTCCGGAGCAGCGGACGGACAAGAAACCGCAGATGAGCGACCTCCGCGAGTCGGGTTGTCTGACCGCCGACACCCGCGTCCTCCGGGCGGACACCGGTGCCGAGACGACGATGGAGGAACTCTTCGCCCTCCAGGCCCGCGACGTCCCCGTCTGGACGCTCGATGAGTCGTTGCGCTACGTCCGGCGCCACCTCACCCACGTCTTCCCCACGGGCGTGAAACCGGTGTTCCGGTTGCGGACGTCGTCGGGCAAGGAGGTCCGAGCGACCGCCAACCACCCGTTCCTCACCTACGACGGCTGGAAACCGCTGGGGGAGCTCTCCGTCGGGGACAGGCTCGCTGTTCCCCGCCACGTCCCCGGGCCCGAACGGGTCGCTGGCTGGGAGGACGATCACGTCGTCCTCCTGGCCCACCTCCTGGGTGACGGTTCGTGGGGACGAAACCGCCCCCTGCGCTGCGCCGGAACTCCCGAGCACCTGGCGTTAGCCGCGGAGGTTGCGAAGTCCGCTTTCGGGGTGAGCGCCCGCGAGGTGGACGGCGAGGTGGTTCTCGACGTCCCCGCGGGGCAACGGAACCCTGTCGCGGACTGGCTCGACGATCTCGCCCTGCTGAGCACGTCCCCCGCCACGAGCTTCGTGCCGGTGGAGGTGTTCGCGCTGCCGAAGCGGCAGATCGCCGTCTTCCTCCGTCACCTGTGGTCCACCCGCGGTGGGGTCGAGGTCATCGACGGTTCCACGGGCCGGATCCACCTGACCCTGACGAGTCGGACCCTCCTGGAGGGCGTGAGGCGCCTCCTGCTGCGGTTCGGGATCGCCACGACGCTGCGCACCAGCTCTGGTGCCGGGGGGTTCCCGGGCGCGTGGACGCTGGAGGTCACGGGCGTGGACGAACAGCGCCGGTTCCTCCAGGAGATCGGGATCGACGGCGCGGATTCGCGTTCCCCGCAACGTCTCCTGGACATCGTGCGGGCACGGTCCACCCGTCCGCAGGCCCCTGTCGAGGGGGTGTGGGAGCACGTCCGTGACGTGCTGACGTCCGGTGGGCCCCGTTCGGGCGGGGTGACCGCTGTCCTCGACGAGACCTCGGTGCGGACCCCGCTCGGGCAGGTCGCGGAAGTGCTGGCCGGCGCCGACCTCGAGGTCATGGCGGTCAACGACGTGTTGTGGGACGAGATCGTGGTGATCGAACCCGATGGCGAGGAGCAGGTGTTCGACGCGACCGTCGTGGGGGGCCACAACTTCGTCGCGAACGGCATCGCCGTGCACAACTCGATCGAGCAGGACGCGGACATGGTCATCCTCTTGCACCGGGAGGACATGTACGAGAAGGAATCCCCGCGAGCCGGTGAGGCCGACTTCATCGTCGCCAAGCACCGCAACGGCCCGACCGACACGATCTGCGTGGCGTTCCAGGGGCACTACTCACGTTTCGTCGACATGGCGACCTGACGTCGCCCGGCCCGGTCCTCCCTCCCGCAGGCCCGCTGCTCTGGCCGCCAGGACGTCCACCTCGTGATCGTCGCCGACGTACAGGGTTTTCGCGGGGGAGACGCCCAGGCGTTCACAGGCGGCCAGGAACGCCCGAGGTCGGGGTTTCGTGACTCCGAGGTCCTCCGCGGTCAGCACCGGACCGAGCCGTCCCGCGAGGCCCACAGCCTCGATCTTGTCGTTCTGCTGCTGACGGGTGCCGTTGGTGAGCACGGCGGTGCGCAGGCCGTGGGAGTTCACGTCGGCAAGGGCCACCTCGACGTCGTCGTAGGTGGCCCAGGCTGACCGATACGTGCGCAGGTAGCCGTCGACGAACTGGCGGTCGAGCGACGCGTCGTCACCCACCGGAAGGTCGAGCAGCGGCAGGATGTCGCGCAGTCGCCGCCGCCGGTGTTCGTCGAAGGTGATGCAGCCCTCGCGCCAGGTGGTGAAATGCCGCTTCTCGGCCTCGGCCCATGCGGTTTCCACGATGGGCGAACATTCCCGGTCCAGTCCCGTGACCCAGGTACGCAGGCCCTGCAGTGCGGCCGCGGGATGGTCGAAGAGGGTGCCGTCGAGATCGAAGATCACCGCCCGCAGCGTCACGGTCGCAGGCTAGTGACCCTGGGCCGTCACCGTTTGCAGGGTGGGTGCTGCCTGCGGGATCAGATCAGTCGACGAGCAGTCAGGCCTCCGGCGGCCAGGGGAAAACGTCGGTGTCGGGGCGTTGGTGGGCGAGACCGTGCACATGGCGTGCTCGGCCCAGGAGATCCCGGTGGCGTTCATGCTCACCGATACCCGCCCTCCGGCCGCGTCGGGCGCGGTGCACCGGCGCAGTTGAAACCCCTCGGTGCCGACGACACCGGGCCGGACGACCTCGGTGGTCGGGGTGGTGGTGCAACCGTCAGCGATCGGCGGCTCGGTGACGTAGTCGTGGTGAGTGCGGGTCCGAAGGGGTCGGGAGCCGTCCACCTGGCGTGCGGTGGACGGTCGGCGCGCTTGCCGGGCATGGTGTCGTGATGGTCAGCGACCCGACGGCTGCACCGCAGCTCACCCCACGGACCCGAGAACGATCGCCACGGCCGGTGGCCCCGGGGCCCCAACCGTCCCGATGCCCGGACCGGTTCGAGGTCTCGCGACGACCTGGCGATCTCCGGTCATGACCCGTTGCCGCAGGATCGCCATGGTCGTCGGCGCAGGTGCGTTCCTTGCCGCGCTCGCTCCCCTCTCCGCAGCCTCCGCCGCCCCGTGCACCCCCACGGGTGACATCGGGCGCAGGTGGAGCGAGATGGGTGGGTCCGCTTCCGTTCTCGGCAACTGTGTGGGTGCCGAGGCGCGGGCCAACAAGGACGGTGTCGTCGAACTTTTCGAGAACGGTTCCATGTACTGGAGTTTCGCGACCGGTGCGCAGCCGGTCTACGGGGCGATCAGGGCGCACTACGCCGATCTGGCCTGGGAGAACTCCTATCTGGGTTTTCCCGTCACCGACGAGTTCTCGGTGCCCGGAGGTCGGGCCCAGCACTTCCAGGGTGGTTCCGTCTACTGGAGCCCGGCGAGTGGGGCGCACGACGTGCGCGATCTCGTACGCCAGAAGTGGGCCTCGATGGGATGGGAGACGTCCTACCTCGGCTTCCCCACCTCGGACGAGGTCGTGCTGGGTATGGAGGGCGCTCGTCTGCAACGCTTCCAGGGCGGTGTCGCCTACTGGACGGCCGGTATCGGTGTGGCGGTCGTCAGGGGGTCGATCTTCGTGGCCTGGGGGCAACGGGGATACGAATGGGGTGACCTGGGTTTCCCGGTGTCCGATGAGTACGACATCCCCGGTGGCAAGCGCAGCGACTTCCAGTTCGGTGACATCACGTGGGAGGCGGCGACAGGCCGGACGGCTGTGGTGCTGACGTCCACCGTGGGTCCGTGGGTGCGGCCGACCTCGGTGACCCCCGGGGTCGCGGCCTGCCGGATCATCGACTACGCCTACAACGGTGACCGCGTGAAACTGGTGCAGCGTCGTCTCGGGATCGCGGACTCGGAACCCGAATGGAACAAGGGGGTGACGAACACCGCGATCCGTGGTTTCCAGCGGGCCAACGGGTTGCCGGTCACCGGGAACGTCGATGCGGAGACGTGGTCGCGTCTGGGTATCGGTGCGGACTTCTGCATGGACGGTTACCAGCAGCCGCTCCAGGTCGCCCCCAACGCCACTGCCGCACAACGCATCGACACGATGATCGCGGTCGCGCAGCGCTACCTCGGCACCGAATACGTCTGGGGTGGGACCGGTCCTGTCGGTTACGGCGTGGACTGCTCCGGCCTGGTCCTGCAGGCGATGCTGGCCGCCGGGCTCTCCCCGCAACCCGTCTCGGTGGCCCTGCACCCGTTGCCCGACTACGCCACGAGTGTCCAGCTCTACGCTCACGGGGGCCTGCGCCACCTTCCGGTGGCCCAGGTGCAACGAGGCGATCTGGTCTTCTACACCTCCGACTCCACCCACCGCATCGCTCACGTCGCGATCGCCCTGGGGGGCGGGAAGATGATCGAGGCACCCAACCAGTCCGCTGCCGTGCGCATCGTCGACATCACGACGAAACGCGGGGCGGAGACGATCGCTGCGACCGTGGTGCGCCCCTTCAACTGACACCCGGTCGCTCAGCCGGAGAACTCCGATGTCATGTCGCTTCGTAGACCGAGGTGTCACCTCCAGGTCCGGGACCCTCGATCTGCGGTTCGACTGGTACCGCGCTGGTACCGCGCTGGTACCATTGCCGGGTGGCAATGAACCTGCGATTGAGCGACGAAGAGACCGACGCTCTGCGTCAGCGTGCCGAGCAGGAGGGCCGTTCCATGCAGGAGGTGGTCCGCAGCGCCATCAACGACTACGTCAACGATCGCCCCGCGCGACTGCGCGCGGCCGTCGAGAGGGTGCGCACCGAGGACGCCGAGCTCCTCGCCCGCCTCGCGCGGTGAGCCAGGAACGATTGTCCACCGAGGACCTGCTGGAGATCGCCGCCGGTGTGGTCCAGGACGTGCAGGTGCGCGACCTGGGCCTGCTGGCCTCCGCCGCTGCCCGCCCGCGCACCACCGTCTTCGGCCGCGAGGCCTACCCGGAGCTGGCCGACAAGGCCGCCGCGCTCATGCACTCCCTAGCCCGCAACCACCCGCTGGTGGACGGCAACAAACGCCTGGCATGGTCGGCCACTCGCGTCCTGTGCCTGCTCAACGGCACCGACCTGGTGATGGACGTCGACGACGCGGAACCGATGGTTCTCGCCGTGGCCGCGGGTGATCTGGACGCCGCCGAGTTGTCCGTCATCATCGCGCGGCACCTGAGATGAATCTCGCGCCTCGCGAACGTTCGCTGTCGGTTGTGGGGAATCGCTGTGCATCAGGGGCGGCTGCGGCGCGGTGACAACAACGTCGTCTGCGCGGCCGATCATCTCTCTTCGCTAGCTGGCGTCCCTTTCATGGGTGGGCGCAATACGCCCGCATGTGCCAGGGTCGGCGGGTGCGAATCGTCGTCATCGGAGCCACGGGTCACGTGGGCAGCTATCTCGTCCCCCGGTTGGTCGGGGCCGGGCACGAGGTGGTGGCGCTCAGCCGCGGCACCCGGGATCCCTACCACCCGCACCCGGCGTGGGATCGGGTCACCCGCGTCGTCGTGGACCGGGAGGCGGAGGACGCGGCCGGGACGTTCGGTGCGCGGGTCGCCGACCTCACCCCGGACGCGGTCGTCGACCTCGTGTGCTTCACCCCTGCCTCCGCCGAGCAGCTCGTGGACGCGCTGCGTCCGCGCGGAGCTCACCTGCTGCACTGCGGGACGATCTGGGTGCACGGTCCGGCAGCGGTGTCACCGTTGACCGAGGAGGACCCGCGTCAACCCTTCGGGGAGTACGGGACGCAGAAAGCCGCGATCGAGGAGTTCCTGCTGACCCAGACGCGTCGCGGGGGTGTGCCCGCCACGGTGTTGCATCCCGGTCACATCAGTGGCCCCGGTTGGCCGGCCATCACGCCGCTGGGGAACCTCGATCCCGACGTGTGGCACCGCCTCGCGACCGGGGCGGAGGTGCTCGTCCCCGGACTGGGTCTCGAAACCCTGCATCACGTCCACGCGGACGACGTCGCCCAGGGTTTCGTCCGGGCGCTCGCGCGTCCGTCGGCTTCCGTGGGGGAGAGCTTCCACGTGGTGTCCGAACGGGCGATGAGTGTCCGAGGTCTCGCCACGGCCGTCGCGGGATGGTTCGGGCGCAGCCCGAACCTGCGTCAGGTGAGCTGGGAGGAGTTCCGCTCGGCCGCCGGTGAGCACGCCGACGCCAGCTGGGAACACTTGTCCCGCAGTCACTCCGCGAGCACGGCCAAGGCGCGTCAGTTGCTCGGCTACGCACCCCGGTTCACCTC
>JBPBQU010000210.1:0-7053 GCA_050955085.1 Janthinobacterium lividum
GGGGATGCTCGTGCCCACCACGATGGGGCGGATCTGGCGCCACCCCGACCGGGAGTCGGGCGACGTGTCGAGTCTCGAATCGATCCTGCACCTGGGAGCGCGCTGCGCTCCGTGGTTGAAACGAGCATGGATCGACTGGCTGGGGCCGGACCGCGTGCAGGAGTTGTACGCGGGTACGGAGTCGCAGGGGCTCGCGACGATCTCGGGACGGGAATGGCTCACCCACCCGGGTTCCGTGGGGCGTGCTGTCCCGGGTTCGCGGTTCCGGGTGGTGCGCAACGATGACAACGGCCTCGACGACGGGTTGCACGACTGCGCGCCGGCGGAGGTGGGTGAGGTTCTGATGCGGCGCGACGAGGCGACCTATTCCTACGTCGGCGCCGTCGCGGACGTCCGCGACGGATGGCACACCCTGGGCGACAACGGATGGCTCGACATCGAGGGGTACCTCTACATCGCCGACCGCATCGACGACGTCGTCGTCTCAGGCGGGGTCAACGTCGTCCCGGCTGACGTGGAGGCGGTGTTGGAGGAACATCCGGCGGTGCGCTGCGCAGTGGTGGTGGGCCGACCCGACGACGACCTCGGTCAGCGCGTGCACGCGGTGGTGCAGCGCGAGGACATCGCGCCGGACGTCGGTGTGGACGAGCTCGACGGGTGGTGTCGAACCCGCCTCGATCCGGAGAAACGTCCGCGCAGCTGGGAGTTCGTGGACGAACCGTTGCGCGACGACACGGGCAAGGTCCGCCGCTCGCGTTGGGCGACGATTCGCACCCCGGATCCGACCTGAGATGTCGTGGGTCTGCAGGCCGGCGGCGTCCGCACCGGGTGAACAGTTCTTGCCGCAGAACTCCTGGTGTCATTCACCGGCCCATTGAAGGCTCAGGGTCTCGGCGGGTTGCGGCCCACCGCAGTAGAAGCCCTGCAGGTAGTCACACCCGGCGTCGGCGGCTCGACGGGCCTGGTCGGCGGTCTCCACACCTTCCGCGATGACGTGCAGGTTCAGGCTGTTGGCGACGGTCACGACCGCATCGATCAGAGCCGTGCGGCGGGGGTCGTGACCGATGCCGGCGATGAACTTCTTGTCGATCTTGGCCATCCGTACCGGTAGTTCCACCAGGTGGGACAGGGAGGAGTAACCGGTACCGAAGTCGTCGACGGACAGCGGATGCCCACGACGCTGCTGTTCGTGCAGGTTGGGTAGCACGTGGGGGTCGATGAAAGAAGTCTCCACCAGCTCCAGGCCCAGCTGTTCCGGTTGCAACTGGTGGGTCTGCAGTGCGGTGCTGATGGTGGTGCTCAGACTGGGATCGGCGAGTTCGCGAGCGGTGAGGTTGACGTAGACCGTCTCCGGGGCCCTGTGGCCCAACTGGTCGCGCCACAGTCTCATCTGGGCGCAGGACTGGTCGATGACCCACTGCCCGATGCCGACGACGGTGCCGTTGGCGGTGGCCAGGTCGATGAACTCCGCAGCCGAGAGCAGGCCGTGGTGCGGATGTTGCCACCGCAGGAGGGCTTCCACCGCGTGCACCGCGCCGGTGGGGTCGGTGATGGGCTGGTAGTGCACGCGCAACTCTTTGCGGGGCAAGGCTTGTGCGAGTTGGCGCTCCAGCTGGCGGGAGGAGTGGTGGGCGTGCGAACGGGCGGCATCGTCGCCACTTGCCCCGCCGCGGTGCTCGTCGTGGGCGCTGGCGCTGAGGTTGATCGTGGTGTCGGCGCGGGTGTGTTGCTTGGCGCGGTACATCGCCGCGTCGGCGTCGGCGAGCAGGTCGTCGGCACTGAGGTTGTCGGCGCTGTGGTGGTCGCCCATGAGAGCGACCCCGATGCTGGCCGAGATGACGAGGTCGAGGTCGCCGATGCGGATGGGTTCGGCCAGCGCGCAGCGCAGCCGGGCGAGGACCGCGTCGAGATGTTCGTTCAGCTCGTCCGGATCGACGGGCGGCAGGTCCTCGCACACCACGACGAATTCGTCACCGGCCAGGCGCGCCAGGGTGTCCTCGTCGCGCAACGTGGCGGCCACCCGGGTGGCCACCGTGGTCAGCACGGTGTCACCGGCGGCGTGACCGAAGGTGTCGTTGATGGCCTTGAAACGGTCGAGGTCGATGAAGAACACCGCGACGACGCGGTCGTGGCGGCGGGCGGTCGACAGCGCATGCGCGAGGCGGTCGAAGAGCAGGATCCGGTTGGGCAACCCGGTCAGTCCGTCGTGGGTGCTGCGGTGGGTGAGTTCGGCCTGGGCGTGGCGGGCCTGGTCGCGGTCGACAGCCATGACGACGTAGGAGACGGCCACGTGGGCGAGCAGGTGCACCCATTCCAGCTCCTCCTGCCCCCAGGTGCCCGCCTGGCGGCGGTAGAGGTCGAGCGAACCCCACACATGCCCACGGCTGATCAGGGGAACGGCGACCATCGAGGTGAACCCGGCGTCCAGTGCCCGCTGGACGAAGTCCGGCCACGCGGTCTGCACCGGATCGCGCAGGTCGTCGACGATCACATCGGTCTGGAAGAGCAACGCGTCACGCGACGGGCCTTCCTGGGTGATGGCCTGCAACCTCTCGGTGATGTCCACCCCGTCGTGGCTGGAGTGCACGAAGTCCATCAACCCGCTGTTGTTGATCATCACGCCGACACCGTCACTGGCCAGGTGTTTTGCGGCGATCTCGACGAGGTGGGTGAGCAGCTCCCTGGGGCCCAGGTCCCCACTGGCGACCTGGGCCAGGGCGGCCATCGCACTGATCAGGGCCTTGTGGTTGACCAACTCCCCGGCCACCCGCTCGGCTGCTGTGTTCATGCGCTCAACCGAACGCTCGGGCGCGGCCCTACGTTCGTGTGCAGCCAAACGTTCAGGTGCAACCGAACCATCGGATCTCCGCAGGAAGGACACAACACATCATGACTCTAAGTCACACCTCACGCTCAACCGTCAGGCCCCGTCACCAGCGGAGGCCGACCGCTCTGCTGGACCACCGAGCGGTGGATCCAGACTGGGTCTGCACGGCGACCTGCCCACCCGACGGGCAGCCCGAGCGGTCAGGGATCTGGGCCCGCTGGACACGCTCCAGTGAATTACTCACGCACCCGCTGTCGATATCAGACTGGAAGATATGGGGTTCGGCAAGGTATTGCCGCTGAGAAAACCCCGAAAGCAGTGATGACAAATCCGGCATCGCTGACAGCGGGAAATCACGACCCCGGACCTCTGCGGTACCGGTTCACCACTGACGTCCACTCCTGATCCATCTGCGTCCAGTCGCCCTCACCTCATCCTGGCGAACCGGTTCCAACGCGGCCGCTGGGTCGGTCGCCGATGAGCTCCGCAGACCTCGTGACGGTGGTCCGACACATCTGTTGAAGGACGGGCCGGTTCGACAGGATCGAACGATCGACCCCCGGTGTCCGATTGACGTCGAGGGAGACGAGACGATTCGATCGGAGGTGCACCTCGTCCTCCCGTCGAGGGCACAACGGACGAGGGACGACGATGACGACACCCACCAACCCAGGATCGCCCTGGAGCGGACCCACCTGGACGGAGCTCCTGGCGCCGACACGACTGACGGCCGTGGTGGACATCGGGGCGAATCCCATCGACGGTGACCCGCCGTACAAACCCATGATGGACGCGGGACTGTGCACCGTGACGGGTTTCGAACCGCAGGCCGAGGCGTTGGCGAAGCTGCTGGCCGTCAAGGGTCCGCACGAGCGGTACCTGCGGAAGGCCATCGGCGACGGCGGGGACCACGAGCTCAAGGTGACCTGGATGAACGGGATGACGAGCCTCTTCGAGCCCGACGTCGTCCGGTTGTCGGCGCTCAACGAGTTCGCGCGTTACGGCGAGGTGCTGCAGCGGGTTCCCGTCTCGACCACGCGTCTGGACGACGTCGAGGAGATCGTCGACCTGGACCTGCTCAAGATCGACGTACAGGGTGCCGAGCTGATGGTGTTCCGCAACGGCCGGAGGAAACTGGCCGGCGCGGTCGCGGTGCACGCCGAGGTGGCGTTCGTCCCGCTATACCACGACCAACCGTTGTTCGCCGACGTCGATGCGGAGCTCAGGTCCCAGGGTTTCGTCCCGCACGCCATGGCGGCACTCAAGCGCTGGCCCATCGCGCCGGGGGTGCTGGGCGGTGACATCTTCGCCACCCACCAGCAGTTGCTGGAGGCAGACGTGGCCTACGTCAAGGACTTCGCGCACCTCGAACTCCTCGACGACGAGCAGCTACGTCATCTAGCGTTACTGGCGCACCACGTCTACTCCTCCCCCGACCTCGTCGTGCGTTGCCTGGTCGAACTCCTCGACCGCGCCCACGTGGACCCCGACGTCGTACCTGCCTACGGTGGCGAGCTCGGTGTGGAACTCACGACGAACGGGGTACGCAGCGATCGCTGAAGGCGTGGGACGCGGACGTGCTCGTCGTGGCCCCACTCACGTTGCAGGTTCACACCCCGCACCCGGCGGGCCAGCACACCCGTGACGGTTCCCAGCACCTCGACGCCGCGGTTCACGTCGCGGGTACGGCGCACCTGGAGGAACTCCCCCACCCGCACCGGGGCGACGTCGGTGAGGTCACGCAACGTCGCCCCCTCGAGCAGCACCGGGGCACCTGCCTCGGCCTGGAAACGGCACCGCCGCACCACCTCCGGCGGGGGTTCGCCCACGTGGACCCGTGGGTCCTGCAAGTGCTCGGCGGCCGCCCCGTCGCGCAACCACACCCCCGCGTCGCTGCCCTGCAGCAGTGAGGTGAGCGACCGCACGACGTCGGCGACGTCGGCACCGACGTCGTCGAGGCGTACGACGATGTCCGGTTGACGCCAGATGAGCCCACCCCCCCGGGCCGCGGGGTCGGTCACGAACCGTGCGAGCGTCAACCCCTCGGTGTTCTGGGAGGAACGACGCGCCTCGGCGGCCTCCCGGCCGGCGAACTCAGGACCGTCGTGCCAGGCCACCGCGTCGCGCACGTGCGCGAACTCGGCCCCCGCCAGCCAGCAGCGGTGCGCGAACTCCCAGTCCTCCCCACCGTAGGCGGTGAACGCCTCCTCGAAACCTCCCACCCGTTCGAACAGTTCGCGGGTGACACTCAGGACGGCCGAGATCACGAAGCGGTAGGCGTCGTCCCCCGCCGACCGCAGATCCTCGGTGCGCGCGTACGCCGCACTGAGCCACCCTGGTTCCTCGAACTCGCGCGGGGCCGCACCGTCACCACGCAACCACCCGCGCAGCGCGTCCGGTCCGACCTCGCGCAGCTCGGCGTGCCGGCGCCGCCCCACCACCAACGCGAGCGGGGCGCTCAGACCGGCGAGCACCGCCGCGAGGTAACCCGGTTCGGGAACCGTGTCGGCGTCGAGGAAACAGAGCACGTCGCCGGAGCTCGCGGCGGCTCCCAGGTTGCGAGCCGCGGCGGCCCGGAAACCCTGATCCCCCTGCACGACGACCCGCACGGGGTAGGGCCGCGTTCCGGGGTCGGGTGGGGTCGGGGACCCGTCGTCGGCGATGACCACCTCGAACCGCTCGACGGGCAGGGTCTGCAGTTCGAGGCCCGTGAGGACCAGGTCGAGAAGGCGGGGATCGTCGTAGTACGGCAGCACCACCGACACCTGCGCAGCACTCGGGACGGTCACGACGACACCTCCGCGACCACCGCCCGGACGGCCGACACCGTCTGCGCGAGAGAAGGTCCCGCGCGATACCCCGGCGGCAACCAGGTGCTCGACGGGTCGGCGAGGGCGTCGCGCAGGGCGAGCGCCAACCTGTCGTAGACCCGCACGGCTCCAGGATTGCGCGCCAGCAGTTCCGCCGTGTAATCGCTGCGCGGGACGAGCGGGCGACGACCCGCACCGATCCAATAATTGATCGACCCCGAGGCGGACAGGTGCTCGTGCGGGGCGACCGGGACGACGGGGGATCGCAACCTCTGGAGAAGATGTGCCTCGGGCAGGAACCCCGTGACCGCGAACACCCGCCCCGACGTGGCCGCCTGCCGGGTCAGTGCCTCCACCAGATCCTCGTGCCCGTCGGAGGCCCGCCCGAAGGCATCCAACCCGATCTCGGCGGGCAACCCGGTGAGCGCGTCCAGCACCGCGGCGTGCCCCTTGCCGGGATACAGGAAACCCAGCACCGCGGCCCCGCACAGCGGCGCGTCATGACGGGCCACGGGGGCAGGTGGGAACTCGGGGACGGGAAGCGGGATGACGTGCGTGCGCGCGTCGACTTCCGCGGCCGTCCCGGCACCCAGGCGGTCCGCCACACAAGCCAGCAGCAACCGGCGCTCGTGCGCGCTCGCGAGGACCACCGCGGCGGCGGCGTTCGCGATCTGCGCGTAGGCCGCGCTGCGTCGGGGATGGTTCAGCGCACCGTCGCTGGACTGCGGGAGATCGTGCAGGGTGACGACCAGCGGCCGCACCCGGGCGAGACCCACGCAGAATTCCCCCGCGGCCGCCGGCGTCACCCCGAACAGCCGGTCGGTGACATGCACGTGGACCGGGCCGTCGGGCAGTGTCGCCACCACCTCCTCGAGGGGGCCGAGGTGCTCGTGGCGCACGACGCGCCCGGCGCCCGGCACGCGGGCCTGCTCCAGCGCGGCCGCCGTGACCCCGTGCTGGGCAGGCCCGACGACCAGCAACGACGACGTCATCGGGCCAGCAACCGGGCCACGTCGGCGTGGCGGCGCAACCCGGCCTCGGCCACCCCGGGGTGCTCGGCGTACCACCGCAGCTGCGCGGCCTGCACCTCCTCGTCACTGACGTCGCGACCTTCGACGGTCCACCCGCCCCGTCCCTCTCCCCCGACGCCGAGCGCGTCGAGGACCTCGGGCAGCACGGGCGCGTGGACGCTGTTGAGCAGGATCCGGTCCGGCTCGGCCACGACACCGTCGACCCCACCGGCCTCCAGGACTCGCCGGGCGAGCCCGCTCAGCACAGCGTTGCCCGGGTGGTTGATCACCTGACACGCGCCGCGTCCCGCGGCGAGGAGCAGATCGGTGACGTCGATCGCGCCGTGCCGCTGCTGGCGCTCGCGCAGCTGCCCCAGGGAGTGCTCCCGCACCGCCCGGACGGCGG
>JBPBQU010000211.1:0-7003 GCA_050955085.1 Janthinobacterium lividum
CCGGACGGTGGACCCGACGGAGTTCCTGACGGTCTCCGCCTCTCCCGTGGACGACCTCCGGTTGGCGGCGCAGTTCGCGGCGCGGGACTGGATCGGTGCCCGCCCGATGGACGAGGTCCTCGCCCGTCGGGCCGAGGCGACGGCGGATCTGACCATCGAGGTCGCCACCGCGGGTCGTCGCGTGGGGGTCGAGGTCCTCGAGGTGTCGTTGCGTGATCTCAGCGTGCCCGGTGAGGTGCGTCGGGCCCTGCTCGACACGGCGGTGGCCCGGTTGCAAGCGGGTGCCCGTCTCGAACGGGCGCGGGGGGAGACCGCGGCTCTGCGTGCGCTGGCCAACGGGACCCGGGTCCTGCAGGAGAACCCCGCCCTGTTGCAGCTGCGCACCGTCCAGGCTGCCGTCGAGGGTGGGGGTCGGATCGTGTTGCACGTCGCGTCCACCGAAGTGCCCTGAGGTGCGAAGGGTGCATGTCGGGCTGGGGGTGGCGGTCTTCGGGTGGCAGCCGCCGCGCTCGGTGCGAGAGTGGCTACTTCACGGACCGCGACGCAACAACTTGAAGTTGCAAAGACCGAGGTAGGATGTGCGGGTGACTGAGCAGGGGAGCGACCAGCAGGCCCGGTGGCTGAACGTAGACGAGCGCCGCGTCTGGTTGCGGCTGAGCGCGTTGATGGAACTCCTGCCTGCAGCCCTCGACGCGCAACTCCAGCGTGACGCCGACCTCACCGCGACGGGGTACCTCACCCTCGCGATGCTGTCGGAGGAACCCACCCGCAGCCTGCGCATGAGTGAACTCGGCGCCCGGTCCAACGCATCGCCTTCCCGCATCTCCCACGTCGTCTCCCGGTTGGAGCGCGACGGCTGGGTGCGTCGTGAACGTGCGATCTGCGACGGCCGAGGTCAGGTCGCCATCCTCACCGACTCCGGCTGGGACAAGGTCGTCGCGAGCGCCCCCGGGCACGTCCAACGCGTGCGTCAGCTGGTCTTCGATCCGCTGGAGGAGAAGAACCTCATCGAGCTCAACGAGGCGGCCTCCCGGATGCTGGACGTCCTCGACCCTGGCGGGAAGTTCACCGCCACCGCCCTGGCCCACGAGACGAACCCGCAACCAGCCGCGAAGAGCAGCTGACCCCGACGTCACCGGGGGCGTGCCCGGTCACCGCAGGCCCCGCGGTGACCGGACACCCCCACAGGAGTCGACCCCTCAGACGTGGTCGCGCCAGCTGTGCTGTGGTTCGTAGCCGAGCAGACGACGGGCCTTGTCGATGGAGAGCAACGTCTCGTGCTCACCCAGTTCCTTGCGGATCTCGACTCCGGGGTAGACCTCGGCGGCGAGTTCTGCCGAGGACCGGCTCATGACGGTGTCGGCGTTGGAGATGATGAACACCTCCGCGCCCGGCCCCTTGCGCTGCAACGACAAGCGAACGGCCTGAGCTCCGTCCCGGGCGTCGATGTAACCCCAGATGTTCCATCGACGGGCGTTCGCGTCCGCGTCGAAGGACGGGAACTCTGCGTAGTCCTCGACGTGCATGACGTTCGAGAACCGCAACCCGGTCATGGTCAACTCGGGCTGCCACCGGCAGAAGTGGTGGGCCATCTCCTCCTCGAGCGCCTTCACCAGGGAGTAGGTCGACTCCGGGCGGACGCGGTACTCCTCGTCGAGCGGGAGATAGGGCGGGGGCGTCTCGAAGGGGATCCCCAGCAGGGTCTCGCTGGAGGCCCACACCAGGGAGCGGATTCCCGCGGCGCGTACCGCGTCGAAGACGTTCCACGTCGCCGCGGTGTTGTTCTGGAAGGTCGTCGCGTTGCTGTACCTCCCCGCCGACGGGATGGCTCCGAGGTGCACGACACCGTCGATTCGGCCCGGACGGTCGTCGACGCGTCCGGCGAAGGCTTCCACGACCTGGCCGTGGTCACTCAGATCGAGGGAGACGAAGTCCGCCTCGGGGGACCCCGGCGGCGGTACCCGGTCGAGAGCGAGCACGGAGTAGCCGTGGTCGAGCAGGTCGCGCACGACGAAGCGACCCAGTCGGCCGGCGGCGCCGGTGACGGCGACGCGGGGTGGGGTATCGGACGTGGTGGACATCGGTGTCCTTTCGGAGGTCGTTCAGCGGTCCGCGACGACGCGGACCGCCTGGGTGTCGACGCCGAGCACAGCTCGCTCGTCGGGTTTGGCAGGGAGCACGCCGACCATGTAGGAGTTCACCGCATCATCGAGCCCGACGTCGCGGCCCGCGCGTTCAGACAGATACCAGCGGTGCTCGAGCACCTCGTGGAAGAGTTCTGCGGCCTCCAGCTTGCCGCGCAGGTCGCGCGGGACCGCACGCTGCACGGGTTCGAAGACGGCCGCCATCCACTCGTGGGCGACGATCTCCTCGTCCTCGCTCTGGCGACCCGTCGCGGCCCGGTAGGAGTCGAGGTCGTTGAGCAACCGCCGGGCCTGGTTCTCCTCCGCGTCGAGACCGGTGAGGCGCAGCAGCCGGCGGGAATGGTGACCGGCGTCGACGACCTTGGGCTCGATCCGAACGGTGGTGCCACCGATGTCGGTGGTGATGTTGAGCTCTCCGACGTCGAAACCGAGGTCGTTGAGCCGACGGATGCGGGCCTCGACGCGCCAGCGCTCCCCGCGCTCGAAGGACTCGGCCTCGGTGAGCTCCTGCCACAGGCTGCGGTAGCGGGACACGATCCGGTCCGCGATCGCGACCACCTCGTCGGTGTCCGCCTCCAGGGCCTCGGAGGCGACGATGTCGAGCAGTTCCCCGGCGATGTTGGTGCGGGCGACGTCGAGGTCGTACTCGCGCTGGCCGGTGGAAACCTCGTCGTAGAGCTCGCCGGTCTCGGCGTCGACGAGGTAGGCCGCGAACGCGCCCGCGTCGCGGCGGAACAATGCGTTCGACAGCGAGACGTCGCCCCAGTAGAAACCGGTGAGGTGCAGTTTCACGAGCAGCACGGCGAGGGCGTCGACGGCACGTTTGGCGGTGTCCGGGCGCAACGTCTGGCTGTAGAGCGCGCGGTAGGGGAGGGAGTACTGCAGGTGCCGGGTGATGAGCACGGGGTCCAGGGGTTCACCGGCGGCGGAGACGCGGCCCGTGATGACCGCGACCGGTTGCACCGAGGGAACATCGAGCCGGTTGAGCAGCCGCAGTAGCCGGTACTCCCGGCGTGCCAGCTCCTCCTTGATCTCCTTCACGGCGATCACCCGGCCACCGACCTTGACGAACCGGACGATGTGGCGCGAGATGCCCCGGGGGAGCGCGGCGAGGTGTTCGTCGGGCCACTCCTCCAGTGGCAGCTCCCAGGGCAGGTCGAGCAGTTCCGGGTAGGGACGGGCTGCGGTCATCTGCAGCCCCGTCGCGGCGCTCTTCCTTGTCGTCGGTGCCCCTACCGATGTCCCTGCTGGTGTCCCTGCTGGTGTGGTTGTCGAGGCCGTCGTCGGCGTGCTCACATCCTCATCCTCCCAGGTCGATACCTCAGCGCGCCTGCCACTCGCCCGCACACGCGACGAGAGCCGCCACCCCGGGGGGTGACGGCCCTCATGTTCTCCCCGAACTCGCGGATCAGGCCTCGATGCGTTCGCCCGTCTTCTGGTCGAAGAGGTGCACATGGCCCTGCTTGGCGGTGAAGTTCACCGTCGAGCCCTTCTCCGGGGGACGGCGACCGTCGACGCGGGCGATGACCTGCATCGAGTCACCACCGGCGTGCTGGGCCGTGCCGTAGATGTAGGCGTCAGCACCGAGCTCTTCGACGACCTCGACCTGGACCGGGAGGCCCGTGGTGGAGATCTCGAGGTCCTCGGGGCGCACCCCCAACGTCAGCTTGTCGCCCGTCGCGGCGAGGGCGGCGCGCTCGACCGGGTGGACGGAGTCGCCGAAACGCACACCGCCGTCCGTCACGTCGAGGGTCAGCAGGTTCATGGCGGGGGAGCCGATGAACCCGGCGACGAAGACGTTGTTGGGGTGGTCGTACATGCGACGCGGGGTGTCGACCTGCTGCAGGATGCCGTCCTTGAGGACCGCGACCCGGTCACCCATCGTCATGGCCTCGACCTGGTCGTGGGTCACGTAGACGGTGGTGACGGCGAGGCGGCGCTGCAGCGACGCGATCTGGGTGCGCGTCTGCACCCGCAGCTTGGCGTCGAGGTTCGACAGGGGCTCGTCCATGAGGAACACCTGCGGCTGACGGACGATCGCGCGGCCCATCGCGACGCGCTGACGCTGACCACCGGAGAGCGCCTTCGGTTTACGGGTCAGGTAGGGCTCGAGGTCGAGGATCTTGGCGGCCTCCTGGACGCGACGCTTGATCTCGTCCTTGGGGGTACCGGCGATCTTGAGGGCGAAGCCCATGTTGTCCGCGACCGTCATGTGCGGGTAGAGCGCGTAGTTCTGGAACACCATCGCGATGTCGCGGTCCTTCGGGGGAACCGTCGTGACGTCGCGGTCACCGATGAGGATGCGTCCGCCGTTGACGTCCTCCAGGCCGGCGAGCATGCGCAGCGAGGTCGACTTCCCGCAGCCGGAGGGCCCGACCAGGACGAGGAACTCACCGTCCTCGACGTGCAGGTCCAGGGCGTCGACGGCGGGCTTGTCGCCCCCGGGGTAGACGCGGGTTGCCTTGTCGAACGTGACCGTAGCCATCGTCTGTGTCCTTCCACCGGCAGGTACGTGCCGGACGATCCGTTGTGGATGGGCCCGGGCGCGCAAGGCTCCCGGGTGATGTTCGGTTATGACCCGAACCGTGGGGAGATTCCTGCGGTTCCGACCCTCGGGCGTCGTCAACAGCCAGGAGAACGAGGGTCGCGACGCCGCGGTGATCGCATCTTGTCCCCTCGACCCGGGTTCGGCAAGGGATGTGACGCAATCCACAGGACGTCCCGGGGTCGACCTGACGTGGCGTGGCCAGGACGCTGGTGCGTCCGAGCGACAACCGGCACCCCTTGTCGTCGACCGTCTCCGCCCGGAGAGGACACTGGAGATCGTGGACCTGGAAGAGACCAAGCTGCCGGGCGTCGGGCTGCGGCACGACTTCACCACCGCCAGGGGTCGGCGCATCGGCGTCATCTCGACCCGCGGTGGTGAGCGAGAGTTGCTCCTCTACTCCCTCGACGATCCCGACGCGTGTCATTCGGTCGTGGACCTCGACGCCGACGAGGCCGAGGTCCTCGCCGAGCTCCTGGGCCAGCCGCGGGTCATCGAACGGCTGGCGCGCCTGCGTGAACAGATCGAGGGGCTTGCCACCGAGGGCATCGTCCTCGAGGACGGTTCACCGTTCGCCGGGAAGACGCTGGCCGATGCCGCGGTCCGCAGCCGTACGGGAGCGTCCGTGGTCGCGTTGGTGCGCGACGGTGAGGTCTTCCCGTCCCCGGCGCCGTCGCAGCAGTTCCGCTCGGGTGACAAGATCGTGGTCGTCGGGACGCAGGAAGGCGTGCGGGCCACCGCCGAGCTGCTGAAGAACGGCTGACCCCGCCCCGCGGGCACTCGAAGGCCGCTTGCGCAGGACGCCGCGTAGCGCCACGACACGGAGGACGGGACTACACCAGTGCACACCGCCGCTCTGCTCACCGAGCTCGGTGCGGTCATCCTCGGGCTGGGCATCGTCGGTCGCCTCGCTGGCCGCCTCGGGATCTCCCCGGTGCCGCTCTACCTGTTGGCAGGTCTCGCCTTCGGTGCCGGTGGGCTGGTGCCCCTCAATGCGCCCGAGGAGTTCCTCGACGCCGCGTCCGAGATCGGCGTGGTGATGCTGCTCCTGCTGTTGGGGTTGGAGTACTCCGCGGGTGATCTGCTGGGCAACCTGAAACGCCAGGCCCCCGTGGGTGTGCTGGATCTCCTTCTCAACGGTCTGCCCGGGGCCGCGTTCGGTCTGCTGCTGGGGTACGGACCCGTCGGGGCGCTGGCGATGTTCGGCATCACGGCGGTGAGTTCCTCCGGGATCGTCGCGAAGGTCCTCGCCGACCTGGGCCGCCTCGGCAACCGGGAGACCCCCAGCATCCTCGGGATCCTGGTGCTGGAGGACCTCGGGATGGCGGTGTACCTGCCCATCCTCACCGCCGTTCTCGCGGCCTCGGGTGTCTGGGAGGCAACGCGTTCGGTGCTCATCGCGCTGGCCTGCCTGGTGGTCGCGCTGGTCGTGGCACTGCGCTGGGGGTCGGTCGTCTCGAAGTTCGTCGCGGCCGGTTCCAGTGAGGTGACGCTGCTGCGTGTCCTGGGGTTGGCGTTGCTGGTGGCGGGTGTCGCCGAACAGTTGCACGTGTCGGCGGCGGTCGGTGCGTTCCTGCTCGGGATCAGCCTCTCCAACGACCTCGAGGAGGAGACGCTGCACCGGTTGGAACCCTTGCGCGACCTCTTCGCGGCGGTGTTCTTCGTGTCCTTCGGACTCTCCACGACGCCCAGCAGTCTGCCCCCGGTCCTGCTCCCCGCGCTGGCGCTCGTCGTCGTGGGGGTGCTCACCAAGCTCGTCACCGGCTGGGTGGCAGCGCGGCGCGCGGGGATCGCCGTCCCCGGGCGGATCCGGGCCGGTGCCGCGCTCATCCCGCGCGGGGAGTTCTCCATCGTCATCGCCGGATTGGCCACCGCGGCCGGGCTCGACCCCCAGCTCGCGGCCCTGGCCGCGGCCTACGTCCTCGCGATGGCGGTGCTCGGGCCCGTCCTCGCCCGGTTCGCCGATCCCGTCGCCCGTCATTACGTGCGCCGTCGGCGTGAACGCGCGGCGGCGCTCACCGTCCGCTGACGAGCCCCTCGTTCCACCGGGCGGCGTGGGGTCCGGGCTGTCCCGACAAGGCCACGATGCTCGATCGGGGAGGTGCCGGAACGCCGATTGCCGAGCGGGCTAACGGTGCCGGGTGGACCTGCTCCGGGCTCGAAGATCAGCCAGCTGCAGCAGAGCCTCCGCCACGGCCTCCGGCCCCGCCAGGCGCAGCACGGCGGCGGTGTCCCCGTCGCCGACCTTCACGCTCACGTCACCGTCGGCGGGGGAGAGTGCTGTGAACGCGTCCTCATCGGTGACGTCGTCGCC
>JBPBQU010000212.1:0-6901 GCA_050955085.1 Janthinobacterium lividum
GATGTGTCAGTCATTCCCGAACACTAGTGCGGTGCGGCCACCCTCGCGCAGACCCACTCCACAGCTCATGTTCCGGCCACGGACGCCGCGGCCAGGGACGCGGCACCGATGATGCCCGCGTCGTTGAGCAACTGCGCGGGGACGATCGGGGTGCGCAGGTCCAGGAGCGGCAGGAACTTCTCGTGCTTCTTGCTGACCCCGCCGCCGACGACGATGAGGTCCGGCCAGAGCAGGTCCTCGAGGTGGGAGTAGTAGCGCTGCAGGCGCTTCGCCCACTGCTGCCATGACAGGTCATGGCGTTCGCGGGCGGAGTCCGCAGCCTTCTTCTCCGCGTCGTGACCGCCGATCTCCAGGTGACCGAACTCGGTGTTCGGCACAAGCCGCCCGTCCACGATGAGGGCGCTGCCGATCCCGGTACCCAGCGTCGTCACGAGCACCACACCGTGCACACCCTTCGCCGCGCCGAACTGCGCCTCGGCGTAACCTGCCGCATCCGCGTCGTTGACGACCACGACACGGCGCCCGAGGGCGTCGGAGAAGAGCGTCTCGGCGTCGGTGCCGATCCAGGACTCGTCCACGTTGGCGGCGCTGCGCGCGATGCCGTGCTGGATGACGGCGGGGAAGGTGATGCCGACCGGGGTGTCGTGGGGGATGTTCCCGTCGAAGTTCAACGACGAGAGGACCTCGGCGACGATCGGCGCGATGGCCGACGGTGTCGCGGG
Organism: Janthinobacterium lividum; assembly: GCA_050955085.1. GTDB lineage: Bacteria > Actinomycetota > Actinomycetes > Actinomycetales > Kineococcaceae > Kineococcus. The sequence continues at coordinate 723 of JBPBQU010000212.1, forward strand.
CTGCGGGGTCTCCAACCGCACCCGCTCGGCCGCGAACTGGCCGGCCTCGAGGTCGACGGGCGCACCCTTGATGCCGGAACCCCCGATGTCGACGCCCAGGCCGAACCTCGGGGGGGGTGTGGTCGTGCTCGTCGTGGTCACCTGCGTCAGCGTAGGCAGTGACGGGCCGCGGCGCCCCTCTCGGGGGCCCATCCCGGTGCGTGCGGTTCGTCTGGTCGCGGTTCGGGTCCCGGCGGCTTCCGCCCCAGCCGCGCCTGCCTCAGCGCGTGGGTCAGTAACCCTGGTCTTTGGGCACCACGATCCACAACACGGCGTAGACGAGGAACTGGGGACCCGGCAACAGACACGACGCCACGAAGATCAGGCGGACGACATTGCTCGAGAGACCGAAGCGGCGGCCGAGGCCGGCGCAGACCCCCGCGATGATCTTCCCGGACTGCGGGCGGGACAGGATGTTCACGAGCGTCTCCTCTGCGTGCTGGTCAGGAAAGGGTGAGAACCTCGGCGCCGGTGTCGGTCACGACGAGGGTGTGCTCGAACTGTGCGGTGCGTTTGCGGTCCTTGGTCACGACCGTCCAACCGTCGTCCCACATGTCCCATTCGTGGGCTCCCAGGGTGAGCATGGGCTCGATGGTGAACACCATGCCCGGCTCCATGATCATGTCGTGTGCGGGTGCGGCGTCATAGTGCGGGACGATCAACCCGGAGTGGAACGCCGGCCCCACGCCGTGGCCGGTGAAGTCGCGGACCACGCCGTACCCGAAGCGCTTGGCGTAGGCCTCGATGACGCGACCGATGACGTTGATCGCGCGCCCTGGGGCGACGGCTTTGATGCCGCGGCGGGTCGCCTCGCGGGTCCGCTCCACGAGCAGGCGGGATTCCTCGTCGACGTCACCGCACAGGTATGTCGCGTTGGTGTCGCCGTGCATGCCGTCGAGGTAGGCCGTGATGTCGATGTTCACGATGTCGCCGTCGGCGAGAACGGTGGAGTCGGGGATCCCGTGGCAGATGACCTCATTGAGGCTGGAGCACAACGCCTTCGGGAAGTTCCGGTAACCCAGCGTCGAGGGGTAGGCGCCGTGGTCGCAGAGAAACTCGTGCCCGATGCGGTCCAGCTCGTCGGTCGTCGTCCCGGGCACGATCGCCTTCTCGACCTCGGCCATGGCCTGCGCCGCCAACCGCCCGGCGCGTCGGATGCGTTCGACGCCCTCGGGGTCGATGACGTGCGAACCCGTGTACGGGGTGGGCGCGGGCCGGTCCACGTACTCGGGGCGCGGGATCGAGGCGGGCACCGGGCGGCGCGGGCTGATGGTGCCGGGCGTCAACGTGCCCAGGGGTGCCGTGGCGGTGGACGTGCTCATGCTCCCGATGGTAGGCGGCCCCGATGGATACCAGTCCCGATGGATACCAGGCCCGATGGACAGAGGCCAGGACGGCGGGTGCGCCCCGGCCAGGCACGCGCCAGGATGGAGGCATGGCAGGCGACTTCTACTATGACGTGACCAGTGGCCAGGTGCAGGAGGTCGAGAAGCGCGGGCAGGCGAAGGATCTGATGGGGCCCTATCCGACACGTGAGGCGGCCCAGCACGCGTTGGAGGGCGCGAAGGCGCGCACGCAGGCCAACGATGCGGCCGACCGCGCGGAGGAGGACTGGTGAGGGCACCCGCGACATCCGTCGGTCGTTGGACGACCGGTGGACGTCGCCGCGTCTGTGCACAGGGCACGTCCGCCCACAGGACGCCGACGGTTACACCCGGATGACGGTGCCGGGAGGATGCCACCAGCCGGGCCGGCCGGCATCGAACCAGCGGGGACCGCGCCACGATGACTGTCAGGGATGAGAAGTTTCTGGTCGTGGGCATGACGACGAGGACAGAGGGAAGCAGCAGATGACGGAATCGCTGGACCTGAGCAAGCCGCTGAGCCCACCGGCAACGCCGGCCGCCCCGCCTGTGCCGGACCTCCAGCTCACGCCGCCGGCCCCGGTCCCCGTACTCGCAGACGACCAGGCGCAGGGAATGATCCCGCTCGACGAGTCGACCCGGGCGGAGTTGAACCGCAAGGCGCAGGCCTTCGTCGCCGACCTCGCCGCCCAGGATCCGCGCAGCCCGGCCTTCCAGAAGAAGGTCGACGACATCACGCGCATGGGTGAACAGGAGGTTCGCGCGTCGGCCCAGGTCTCGAACCGGATGCTCGAACGTCCCGCCTCCAGCCTGGCCGGGGCCAAGGGACAGAAGGCTACCGGCCCGGGGGCCGACGCGCAGATCAAGGTCGCGAACACGCTGCTGGAACTGCGTCAGACCGTGACCGAACTCGATCCGGCCCGCGCCGACCTCAGAGGCGCGAGGAAGATCCTCGGGATCATCCCGTTCGGTGGGAAGGTCCAGCGCTACTTCGAGCGCTACCAGGACGCGCAGTCCCAGCTCGACTCGATCATCAAGGCACTTGCGAGCGGACAGGACGAACTACGCAAGGACAACGCCTCCATCGAGTCGGAGAAGCAGAATCTCTGGACGACCATGGGCAAGCTCACCGAGTACGCGACCTTGGCCAAGGCCCTGGACGCGGCGACGGTCACCGCGATCGACGAGCTGCGCACGAGTCACCCGCAGGCCGCCGATGCGTTGACGGCCGATGCGCTGTTCCCGATTCGCCAGCGTCACCAGGACCTCATGACCCAGCTGGCCGTCAGCGTTCAGGGCTACCTGGCGCTGGACCTGGTGCGCAAGAACAACGTGGAACTCATCAAGGGGGTCGACCGCGCGCAGACGACCACCGTCGCGGCGTTGCGGACCGCGGTGATCGTGGCGCAGGCGCTGGCGAACCAAAAACTCGTCCTGGACCAGATCAACGCCTTGAACTCGACGACGAACCAGATGATCCTGTCGACGTCGGAGATGCTCAAGCAGCAGACCGGTCAGATCCACGAGCAGGCGTCGACGGCCATGGTGGACGTCGCGACCCTGCAGAAGGCGTTCGACAACGTGTTCGCGACGATGGACGCGATCGACACTTTCAAACACCAGGCGGTGCTCAGCATGGCCACCACGGTCGACGCACTCGAGGGTCAGGTCGCGCGGTCTCGTTCCTACCTGGAGCGGGCGCGCAACGGCGAACAGGCCGGTGGACCGGCCGTGGAGGGCCGTCGATGACCGGGACGATGCCCCCTCGTCGTTCGCGTTCGATCAGTGGCGGGCGGTGTCGCTGCCGGGCTTCTCGTCCGGCACCGGTTCGTGGGCTCCGGGATCGGCGCACCCCGTGACGGTGAACTCGACGTGGTCACGGATCAAGGCGGTGTTCGCGGGGAACTCCGCGCCGGGGAACCAGATGGACCCGCCCCTGGAACCGGTCGTCACGGTGGACCCCGTCGTCGCGTTGCAAGAACGGTTGCGCGACATCGTCCGCTCCGCCAACCGCCACGGTGGCCGGCTGCCCGACGGTGCCGTCCCGGCGGTGCACGAGATCGAGGACGTCCTACGGCCGCTGCTGGTCCATGTCGCTAAACGCGGTGCCGGGGTCGAGGCGATGCACGACCTCGAGGCGATCGTGCAGGACTACCTCCCCGGTGCACTCGATCGTTACCTGGACCTGCCGGCGGACTACGCGCTCGGCAACCGTGGCCCGTCGGGGACGACGCCGGCAGTGGAACTCGTCGCCCAGCTGAAACTGCTCGCGGCCGGGTCGCGGGATCTGTATCGCGCCGTTTACGACCACGACGCCCAGCAGCTCGCAACCCAGGGCCGGTTCCTGGACGCGAAATTCCGGCACAGCGACCTGGAGCTCTGAGGCCGTCGTGAGCGTGGATCTGGGCAAGGGCCGCGATGGTGGGAATGGCCGTGGCGGTGAGGACGGTGACCGGGGCGCGCCGGATACCGGACCGGTGCGGGCGCAGCGCCCACCGATCGCCCCGTCGCAACGTGCGTTGCGTCGCCTGCCGGTGGACGAGACCCGGCTCAGCGCGCGGGGTGCCTTGCTGCCGGGCGGGGTCTTCCTATCCGACCGGGCCTTCCGAGCCGTGCGTTTCCTCGGGTTGGGACTGTGGATCTTCACCTACACCCAAAAGTGGGAGCTCGGATTCGTCCTCATGTGGGTATGGATCGCCGCGAACACCGCCTACCAGCGGGGTGCCAGGGCGCGACGTCGCCAGCGCAAGTGCGAACGACGAGCGCTGCGCCTCGAGGCCGCGGGTGGTCCCGCCGCCGACCTCCCACCGGGGAGGCAGGACCACGCCGCCGCCACGACCCGACAGCAGAGCGCGCGGCGGTCGGGTGTGCGGGGAGAGCAACCCGTCGAGGTAGCGCGCATCACCGGGGCCGAACGCACCCTGATCGCGATCGTTCGCCGCGTCGACACCTCGGCGCGTTTCGATCGCGTCGACCTCGTGCTCGTCCACGAGATCGCGGACCTGCTGGGCCCGTTACTCGTGCGGGTCGCCGCTGCGGGCGCCGACGCCCGGGTACGCCACGACGTCGAGACCCTCGCCACCGAGCACCTGCCCCGCACGGTCGACGACTTTCTCACCCTGCCGGTCGATTACGTAGGCACGCACCACACCTGTGCGGGCACCACGCCCGCGCAGGAACTGCGCAGTCAACTACACCTGCTGCTCGAGGGGTGTGAACGGTTGCGTGAGGCCGTGCACGAGGCCGACGTGACGCGTCAGCAGGAGCAGAGTCGCTTCCTCGACGCGAAATTCCGCCGCAGCGACCTGGACCTCTGAGTCCTTGTCACGATCAGAGCAACCTGAGAGGAAGAAAGACCATGACCCTGGACGTCCAGCTGGTCGGTTCGACGACCCAGATGGCCGTGGTGAACCTGCGCCCCGGTCAGACGCTCTACTGCGAGGCCGGGAAGTTCCTCTTCTCCTCGGGTGACGTCGTCATGGAGACGAAATTGTCCGCGCCCCGTGACCCCAACGCCAGTGATCCGAACGGCAGAGCCGGCGCGGCACCGGGCGGGTTCGGCGGTCTGCTGCGCGGAGCCGCAAATGCGGGGAAACGGATGCTGGCGGGGGAGTCCTTCGCCTTCCAGCATTTCCACACCCCCGGTGGGGACGGACTGCTGGGTCTGGCGGGGGTGTTGCCCGGTGAGATGCGCCATCTGCAGCTCGACGGCTCCACCACGTGGTTCGCCGAGAAGGACGCCTTTGTCGCGGCCGAGGCGGGGGTGAACTTCGACATCGCCTTCTCGGGGTTCGGCCAGGGACTCATGGGGGGTGAGGGCTTCATCCTCGAGAAGTTCACCGGCCGCGGATCCCTGCTCATCGCGGGTGCAGGGGACTTCATCGACCTCAACCCCGCCGACTACGGCGGTGTGGTCCGCGTCGACACGGGGTGCATCGTCGCCTGGGACGACAAGATCACCTACGGTGTCGAGACCGTCGGCCGGATGAACCGGCAGGGAATCATGAGCGCCGTCTTCGGTGGTGAGGGGATGACGCTGGCGACCTTGCGCGGCAACGGGCGGGTCATCCTGCAGTCGGTCACCATCGAGGGGTTCGCCAAGGCGCTCGTCAAGAACAGCGCAAAGCCCGATCAGCAGGGTCTGGGATCTCTGGGAGGGTTGTTCTCGGGCTCACGTGACTAGGGGCACCAGATCGGTTCCGAGATCGTTGGATCCTCGGTACCACGCACGACCGCAGTCGCATGACCAGCACACGTACCACGCAGGCAAGCAAGCAGACACGAACGGAGCGCATCATGGGCGTCAGCCTCAGCAAGGGCGGCAACGTCTCCCTCACCAAGGAGGCGCCGGGCATGTCCAAGGCCGTCATCGGCCTGGGTTGGGACGCGAACAGCTTCACCGGGTCCGAATTCGACCTGGACGCGCAGGCCATCATGGTCGGCGCGAACGGCAAGGTGCCCAGCGACGGGTACTTCGTCTTCTTCAACCAGCTCAAGTCCCCAGAGGGCTCCGTGGAGCACACCGGTGACAACCGTACCGGCGAGGGCGACGGTGACGACGAGGCCATCAACGTCGACCTCTCCGGCGTTCCGGCCGAGATCGAGAAGGTCGTCTTCACCGTCGCGATCTACGACGCCGACACCCGTAAGCAGTCCTTCGGGCAGGTCCGCAACGCCTTCATCCGGGTCCTCAACGCCGACGGTGGCACCGAGGTCGCCCGTTACGACCTCACCGAGGACGCGTCGACCGAGACCGCGATGGTCTTCGGCGAGCTG
>JBPBQU010000213.1:0-6607 GCA_050955085.1 Janthinobacterium lividum
TTAAAGAGGTGAAGAGTGCGATGTTCGCCTGCATCGAGAACTACCACAACACACACCGTCGGCATTCCACGTTGGGGTACTTGACACCCCGAGAATACGAGTTAGGTTTTCGAGCCATCAAGCAGATCGCTGAACTCGCGGCTTGACCCAGTGTCCACTGGACCGGGAACACTCCACAGCCCGCGTGTCCACCACCGGGCAGGACCTCACCGTCCATCGCAATGCCCTGGCGACCCTGGGCGTCAAGGCGGCGCGGGTCTACGTCGACCACGGCCTCACCGGTGCCAACCGTGCCCGCCCCGGCCTGCGCGAAGCTTTGGCCGCTTACCGCGCCGGCGACACTCTGGTGGTCACCAACCTGGACCGCCTCGCTCGCTCCCTGCCCGATGCCCGCGACATCGTCGACGAGCTCACCACCCGCCAGGTCAAGCTCGCCCTGGGTGGGTCGTGCACGACCCCACCGACCCGGTCGGGCGGTTGCTCTTCAACGTCTTGGCGATGGTTGCCGAGTTCGAGTCCGAGCTGATCAGGATGCATACTCGCGAGGGTCTGGCCGTGGCCCTCGCCGCCGGCTAGCTGCGCGGTCGCAAGCCCAAGCACACCGCACGTCAGGAAGCGCACCTGGCCGACCTGTACCGCGCCGGTGACACCAGCACCGCCGACCTCGCCGAGCTGTTCGGCGTCGGGCGCTCCACGGTCTACCGCGCCATCGAGCGAGCCGGTGGGCGCTCAACACCCCCGAACGCCCCACCCGAGCGAAGACCGGCAGTGGAAGCGCCGGATGCGACACCGACTCCCTCAATGTTCCTACCATCTACCAGGCCCAGTTGAGAGACGTTCTCGTCATCTCCGGGGCAGTTCGTGATCATCGTGAAAAACCGGGGTCAGGAGCACCTGGAGCGCGCCTGATTCGCACCGCCACCAACGGTGTCAAGCGGTGGTCCTGTTGCTGGTGTCCGCGGTTTAGGTCTGGCGCCACTGAGTCACCACCGCAAGCGAAGCGTGCCCCGGTGACACATGATGAGCAGATGACCGGTCACAAGCACACCCGCGACCTCCGGGCCCCGGGAGAGGACTCCGGCAAGCCCTCCGCGCAGCACGCTGAGGCGAGCGTGCCGCCCGGCCACGTGCCCGTGCAGGCCGTGGGCCAACGCCTGGCGCAGCTGGCCCGAGAGCTGCAGCGCGAGCAGGATCCGCAAGCCGTAATGGAGCGCATCGTGGCCGCCGTGGTGGAGCTGGTGCCCGGGGCCGAGGACGCCACCATCACCCGCGTGCACGCCCGCCGGCATGTCTTCTCCCAGGCCTCCGCCAAGGAGTGGGGCATACAGCTGGACCAGCTGCAGGACGAGACCGGTGAGGGTCCTTGCCTGGACGCCCTCTACGAGGCGCAGACGGTGCGGGTGCGCGACCTGGCCACGGACGAGCGCTGGCCGCGGCTTGCGGAGCGCGCCGCCGCCGCCGGGCTGCGCAGCGTGATGGGCTTCCAGCTGTTTGTCGAAGGGGACAACCTCGGTTCGCTGGACCTGATCTCGACCTCCCCCGACGTCTTCGACGACGAATCCGAGGACATCGGGCAGCTGTTCGCCGCGCACGCGTCCATCGCCATCGCCGACGTCGAGCAGCTGGCGCACGTGCGCACCGGGCTGCAGAACCGCGACGTCATCGGCCAGGCCAAGGGCATCCTGATGGAGCGGCACAGGCTCAGCGCCGACCAGTCCTTCGCCCTGTTGGTCCGGGTGAGTCAGGAGTCCAACCGCAAGCTGCGCGAGGTCGCCGAGGAGTTGGCCACGACCGGGCAGTTGGTGCGCTGACTCGCCGCGGCTGGGTGCTGGGGGCGTCGTTGTCCTGTCTGGCGCGTGGTTCGTTTCCGCGTTGCTCACCATGGCGTGAGCCGACACCCCGAGGTCCCGTAAACACTCGTTTTCGGGACGCCTGGCTGAGACGGGCCTCGATGGGCAACTGTGATCTTCAGTGGTAAGCCGTGTGGTTTTGACGGTGTTGCCCTGGCGGGTTCATCGTGCGCGACAGGGTCATCACCAGGAAGTTGCCCCTTCGCTGTGACTGGGGCCGATCGCCCAGAGGTGATCACTGCGCGCAGCGGCGTCCGGATCACCGCCGCCCGGTTTCCGGAGCTCAGCCGGTGAACTCATCGACACCGAGGGCGAAGTCCCAGTGGCCGACCCCGTTGCCGGCAAGACCGACCGTGACCAGGCCCAGTCCTTCCAGCCAGTGCGCCATCCTCAGGCCGCTGGTGTCCAGCGAGCGCAACCCGAGGCTCTGGATGAAGGTCGCCACGTCCTCCTTGGCCTGCGCGTCGTCACCGGCGAAGAACTCGGTGGGCCGGCCCTTCTCCAGAACACCCTGGAAGATGGTATTAAACGCCTTGACCACGCTGGCACCGGCGGGGGCCACCTTGGCGACCTCAGCCGCGACCGAGGTCTCTTCGCTTTGCGCCAGTCCGTCGAACGTGGCGTTGAAGGGGTTGCTGATGTCGACGATGACCTTGCCCGCGAGGGCGTCCCCGTACTCGGCGACGACCGGGACGACACCGTCGAACAACAGGGCCGTGATGACGATGTCCCCGGCCGGGACGGCGCCCCACGTGCCCGTGGTCGGGCCACCACCCAGAGCCTTGGCCAGCCCGGCGGCCTTGGCCTGGTCGCGTCCCATGACCTATTCCCCGTGCCGATGAGGGTGATGCTGCTCATGAGGTGTGCTTCTTCTTGTTCGACCCCGCATCGCAGTACGCACGCGGCTACAAGACCGCCATCGCCTCCCGGCCCACCGACACCGCCCGCGAAGCCTGCGCCACCGACCCCGAGCAGCTCGGGGAACAACTGGCCCTGCTCATCGACGGCGCCTCGGCCCGCAGTCGCGTCTTGGACAGCGATTGCTTCCCCACCGCCGCCGTCATCGCCGCCGTCCTCATCGACAGCGCCGTGCCTTCGGTAGCTCCTCGCCAGCCTGCGGCACCAGCCCGATCATGAGCGGAATCGGGTTGCTCCGCTCGTCCCACGGACGATCGTCAGTGGGACGAGCACAGCCTCCCGACTCTTCGCACATGCTTGATATGTAGTCCTGGGGGTAGAGGACCGGTCGCCCCGAGCGGGGCGCATCGGCCAGGGCGTCCACCCCGCCGCCTTGGACCCGCCTGACCCACTTGGAGACGGTACGGCGGGTGGTGCAGTGGACGGCCCCGCCGTGGCGGATCGAGGCCCCGGCGGTGACGGCCAGGACCAGGCGGGCACGGAAGGCGTGCCGTTGCTGAGCACCCGGGTGCTCAGCGGTGTAGCGCAACTGCTGCTGGGCGGTGCGCGGCATCGTCGGAAGTGCTGTCTCCACGGCCACCGACGGTGCCGCGTGCTGGGTCGCCGTGGGGTCGATGACACGTGCAGATTCGGTGCTCAAGAACTTTTCAGTCAGACCACTAGAACCCCGGACCCCGGACCCCGGACCCCGGACTCAGAACAACGTGTACCCGCCGTCGGCGACCACGACCGAACCCGTCGAGAAACTCGACGCGTCAGAGGCCAGGTAGACGACGCTCGCCGAAATCTCCTCGGGGGTCGAGTAGCGCTGCATGGGTGCGTCCTCGATCCACATGCGGCGGAACTCGGGCCGATCCACCGGCGCCATCTCGGTTTTCACGTACCCGGGGGCGAGCGCGTTGACCCGGATCCCGAGCGGCGCCCACTCGGCCGCGAGCGACTTCGTGAGCTGGTGCACCGCAGCCTTCGAGGCGTTGTAGACGGGTTGCAGCTGAGGACGGTTCACGATCTGCGCGCTGATCGAACCGATGTTCACGATGCTCCCGCCACCGTGTTCAGCCATCCAGCGCGCGGCCACCGTGCTGGGCAACCAGACGCCCTTGAGGTTGGTCGTGATGACGTCGTCGTACTCGTCGTCGGTGACCTCCAGTGCCGGGCGGTGTACGCACGTACCGGCGTTGTTGACCAACACGTCGAGGCGGCCGAACTGCGTGGTGATCCGTTCGACGGCGGCTTCCACCTCGGCGCGGATCGTGACGTCGAGGCGTAGGCCCAACGTCCTACGACCCGTCGAGGCGGCGATCTCCGTGGCCGCCTCGATCGATTTCTCCTCGTTGCGCGCTCCGACCACGACGTCGGCACCTGCTTCCGCCAGCGCCTGGGCGAAGGCGCGCCCCAACCCCTGGTAACCACCGGTCACCAGGGCGACCTTGCCCTCGAGGGTGAACTTGTCGAGCACGCTCATGACTGAACCTCCGCGGGGGTGACGACGACGACGGCTTTCATGCTCAGCGGGTCGGAGTCGGCGTTGAGTGCCTCCTCGACCTGCTCGAGCGGGTAACGCGCGGTCACCATGTCGTCGAGGTGGACCGATCCGGCGCCGACGAGTTCGATGCCCCGCGGCCAGGTGTCGATGTAGCGGAACACCCCCGTGAGCGTGAGTTCCCGGGTCGCGACGAGTTGTACGGGGATCGGCATCTCCTCGGCGCCGAGCCCGACGAGGACGACCGTCCCGCCACCCCGGGTCGAGTTGATACCTGACAGCACGGCCGGGGTCGCACCCGAGCAGTCGATGAAGGAGTCGGCGCGGATCTCGGCGATCTCGGCGCTGTCGTCGATCGGGTGCAGAGCGCGGGTCGCCCCGAAGTCCAGGATGCGTTCGCGGCGGGAATCGACGAAGTCGGTCACGACGATGTCGCTGGCCCCGCGGGCACGCGCCGCCTGGGCGACCATCGCCCCGATGGGACCGGCCCCGGCGACGAGTACCTGATCCCCCGGGCCGATCTGCGCCTTGTGGGCGGCCCACAACCCGACCGAGAGGGGTTCCAGGAGGGCGGCCGTCTCGTCGGACATGGAGTCCGGCACGGTGTACGCCTGATCGGCCGGCGCGGTCACGTAGTCCTGGAACGTCCCGTCGAAGGGTGGGGTCGCGTAGAACTCCATGAACGGGCAGAGGTTCGAGCGGCCCGTCTTGCACTGGCGGCAGGTGCGGCAGGGAACCTGCGGGTCGATGGCGACGCGGTCGCCCACCCGGTCCTCGGAGACCCCGTGGCCCACGCTCACGACGGTTCCGGACACCTCGTGCCCGAGCACGAGGGGCGCGGTGACGACCATGTCGCCGATGCGGCCGTGCTTGTAGTAGTGGACGTCGGACCCGCAGACGCCCACCGATCCGACCCTGACCAGTACCTCACCGTCGGCCGGGGTCGGAACCGGCCGTTCCTGCATCTCGATGACGCCCTTCTCGAGCAGGACGCTCGCCCGCATCGTCGTGGGCAGGTTCTCGAACTGGGTGCTCATGCGTCACTCTCCTGGGTGCGTGCGGACGCCTCGTCCGCTGGGCTGTTGTCGGTGGCCCTGCTCAAGAGTGCCCGTCCCGACACGAGGTGCCGTGCGCCGGCCCGGACGATCTCCTCGGTGTGCTCTCGCCCCACGCCGCCGTCGACCCCGACCGGCACGTTGCTCGGGGCGCGGGCGACGGCCGCGAGACGGGACAGGTCGACGGACTGGGTCGTCCCCGCGTCGATCAGCATGACGAGGACACCGTCCGGCGTCGCCGCGGCAGGCAACGTCCCGCTTTCGGCCCACAGTTGTGCACCGTGGTCCCGGACCGCACGAACCGCTGGATCGTCTGTGCCGCAGCGTGGCGCAGGCAGGATGACGCGGTCGGGTCTCGCGGACAGCACCTCGGGCAGCAGCTCGTCCAGGGCGTTTCCCGCCAGGTCGATGACGTGCACTTCGAGCAGGGCCGCGGGGAGTTCCCGACGGACCGCGGCGAGCGTGTCACGGGCCACCCCCGCGTCGGGGTCCACCCCTGCCCCGCGTCGGCGCAGGATGACGTCGGCGTGGATCCACCACCCGGCGGCGGCGAGCTGGTGTGCCGCCTCGACGCGCTGGGCCGGGCTGAACGCGTACAGACTTCCGGACCGCGTGAGCCCAGGGGTGGGCGTGTCCCAGCCGTCGAGGTGCAGTGCGAGGTCCGTCACCGTCCCTCCGTGCTCGGGGCGGGGTCGCAACCGGGTCGAGCCGTCCCGACGACTCCCGCCGGGTGCACGGCGACGACGTCCACCGCGGAGTACCCCCGGGCGGTCTTGAGCACCGCGGTGAGGGCGTCTCCCCAGGCGGCCGCCACCAAGGTGCTGCCGGTGGCGACCAGCCCGTCGAGGTCGGCGTCTAGGGGGTCGGTGTGCAGCAGGACGACGAGGTCGGCGGCAGCGGCGAACGGGGATTCCCGCGCTTCGGTCACGGCGATGACGCGGGCGCCGCGCCCGGAAAGCAGCTGCACGAGCTGCGTCAACTCCTCCGAACGCCCGCCCTTGGAGAACGCCACCACCAGGTCCTCGGGGCCCACCGCTCCGGCACCTCCGTGCAGCGCGTCGAGAACGGGGAGCGCGAAGGCCGGTGTGCCGCAGACCGACAACAGATGGGCGAAGCGTTCCGCGACGACGCCGGAGGTGCCCGCCCCGGTGGCGACGACCTTCCCCGTGACGGAGAGCACCTCTGTCACCACGGCGGCGAAGGTCTCGTCGAGCTGGTCGACCAGCCCGGCGAGAGCCGCAGCCTGTCGGCGAACCTGGGCCCGTCCCTGACGGATCACGTCGGTGGTGTCCACGAGCCCC
>JBPBQU010000214.1:0-6479 GCA_050955085.1 Janthinobacterium lividum
TGACGCCACCCTTCCCTCCCCGCTGCGTCACCGAGCAGGTCTCCCAGCCTGCCGACCCTCGGAGTTCCCATGACCTTCACTGCGTCCACGCATGTCTCCGTTTCCACCCGCAACCCTGGTACCACCCGTCGTTCACTGCTCGCAGGCGGTGCGGCCGCGGCCGCGAGCGCCGGTCTCACCGCGTGCAGCGGCTTCTCCACCGGTTCTTCCGACTCGCCGTCGAGCGGGAATCCGGATTCCCTCACGATGATCACCTGGGCCGGCGACGAGGAAGCCGCTGCCTTCAAGGCCCTCGCCGACGGTTTCGCGGCTCAGGGTGGTGCCCCCGTGAAGCTGCAGGTGGTGCCCTACTCGGAGGTTCTGACCGCGGTCGACACGGGTTTGCGTACCGACACCCCGCCCGATCTCTTCCGCGTCAGCTACACGGACGTCGCGGCGTATCGGGCCCAGGGTGTCCTGGCCGACCTCCCCGACGCGGACACGCTCGAACCAGCGTTCCTGCCCGCGTTCTGGAGCGCTGTCACCGACAGCTCGGGGACGTTCGGGATTCCACACCACACCGACACCTCCATGGTCCTCGTCAACACGCAGGCCGTAGCGTCGGCGGGTCTCGGGGCGTTGCCCACGACCTTGGACACCGCCTGGTCGTGGGAGCAGTTCCTCGACGCGGCGAAACGTGTGCAGCCCTCCCGCGCGGACACCTACGCCTTCGCCGTGAACTGGCAGAACGCGGGTGCCTACCGCTGGCTGAACTTCGTCGACCAGGCCGGGGGCCGGTTGTTGAGCGAGGACCTCAGCGCCGCCGCCACCGACGACGCGGGGATGTTGAAGGCGCTCACGTTCACCCGCGAGTTCTTCCGCCAGGGCCTCGTCCCGCAGGCCACCTCGGCTCGCGGGCAGCCGGCCAGCGACCTGTTCGTGAACCAGACCGTCGCCATGGTGTTCGCCGGTGACTTTTTGCTCTCCGAGATCGACGGTGCCGGTTTCGAGTACCAGGCGACGTTCCTGCCCCGCGACGTCAACGCCTCGGCCGACCTCGGGGGAAACGCACTGGTCGCGGTCGAGGCGAGTGCCAAGAAGGACCAGGCGCTGAAGTTCCTCGAGTACTGCGGCCAGGCGCAGCAGATGGGTGAGTTCTGCGCGGCCGCCACCGTCCTGCCCACCCGCAACGACGTGGATCCGGCGACGTTGAAATACACCGTCCGTCCAGACCTCATGCCGTTGTTCGTCCAACAGGCCACGACCATCCGCGAACCGCTCGTCCAGCAGGTCGTCGTCCCGAGCTTCAGCGCGATCAACGGACAACTGCGCGACCGCCTCGACGAAGCGTTCCTGGGCGGTGACGACGACGCGACCGCGCTCGCGAAGATCGTGGCCGGTGTGCAGTCGGTGATGTCGGCGTGAGCGTCCTCGCTCCGCATCGCCCGGCCCCTCCCGCCCCGGTGCGGCGCTCGGGTGCTGCCCAGCTCCGTCGGTGGGCGACGTCCTACGCCCTGCTCGCGCCGGCGCTGGTGCTGTTCGGCGTGTTCATGCTCTTCCCCCTCGTCCAGGCCGTCCGGATCTCGTTGACGAACTCGACGGGAATCGGCACCCCGGACTTCATCGGGTTGCAGAACTACAGCCGCATGGTGCGAGATCCCGTGTTCTGGCAGGCCGCGGGCAACACCGGACTGCTCGCGGTGGTGTCGGTCCCGGCCAGCATCGCCGCTGGTTTCGGGATCGCACTCCTGCTGCGGGACCGCTTGCCCGCCCGGGGCGTGTTCCGGGCGCTGTTCCTGGCCCCCTACGTGATCTCCGGGGTCGTCGTCGCCATGGCCGGGCGGTGGATCTTCGACGAGAACGTCGGGATCATGGACCGGACGTTGGCCGGTCTGGGGTTGCCCGCGCCCGATTGGCAGTCGAACGGGACCGCGGCCGCCGTGTCGGTGTTCCTGGTGTTGTTCTGGGCCCGGACCGGTCTCGTGGTCGTGCTCTACCTCAGCGCACTGCAGGGGTTGGACTCCGACCTGTTGGAGGCCGCCGAGCTCGACGGAGCCACCCGCTGGCAACGGATCCGTTTCGTCAGCTGGCCGCTGCTGCGCCCGACCACCTTCTTCACGACCGTGCTCATGGTCATCGAGGTGTTCCAGGTGTTCGACGTCATCCGGGTCATGACGGGTGGTGGCCCCGCGGGATCGACCGAGATCCTGGTGACCTACGCCTACAGCCAGGGCTTCCAGGCACGCCGCGAGGGTTACGGTTCTGCGATCGGCGTCGTGGTGTTCCTCGTCATCCTGCTCGCCACCGTCGTGTGGTGGCGGATCCAGCGCGACGCGGAGGATGAGACGTGAGCGCTCCCGTGACCGCCCGGGTCGAGCGTCGCCCGGTGGTTTCTCCGGGTCCACGCAGCACGGACAAAGCGAAACGCTGGCCGCGATTCCTCGTCGTCCTCGTCCTCGCGCTCGTCTGGGTGTTCCCGCTGTACTGGATGGTGGTCACCGCGTTCTCCTCGCGCGCCGACCTGGTGGCAGGCCGCGTCGGGGTCGTCCCGACCCACCTCGACCTCGGGGGGTTCACCCGCGCCCTGACCGATTTCCCGGTGTTGCACTGGCTGGCGAACTCGGCGTCCATCGCGGTGGTGGCCGTGGCCATCACGATCGTGGTCGACGTGACAGCGGGGTACGTGCTGGCGAAGCATCGTTTCCCCGGACGTTCGGTGGTGTTCTTCTGCGTCATCGCCACCCTGATGATCCCCATCCAGACCCTGCTCATCCCGCAGTTCGATCTTGTCAACGACCTGGGCTGGATCAATTCCTACTGGGCGGTGATCGTGCCGCGCTCCGCCGAGGCGTTCGGGGTGTTCCTGGCCCGGCAGTACTTCCTCTCCCTGCCCGACGAACTGCTCGAGGCCGCCCAGCTCGACGGTGCCGGTCAACTGCGAACTCTGTGGTCGGTGGTCCTGCCGTTGTCCCGGCCGTTGGTGGCCGTGCTGCTGGTCATGACGTTCATGTATCGCTGGAACGAGTTCGCCTGGCCGCTGGTGGCGCTGCGTGATCCGGCGCTCTACACCCTCCCGGTGGGGTTGTCGTTCCTGCAAGGCCAGTACACGACCGACTACCCGGCACTGATGGCGGGAGCGCTGATCTCGATCCTGCCGGTGCTCGTCCTCTTCGGTATCGCCCAGCGTCAGTTCATCGCCGGCATCTCCCGTAGTGGGTTGAAGTGAGCGATCCGGGGGCGCGCTACGCCGCCGCACTGAGCGGTGCGGCGGTGGGCCGCGTCCTGGAGTTCGACCTCACCCCGTTCGACCGCACCGGGGTGCCCGTCCTCGGCACGGTCTGGCAGGCGGAACCCGGGGCGGGGGTCTCCGGGCACGGGGTCGGTTACGGGGCGGATGCGGCGGCGGCTCGCACGGGGGCCTTCGGGGAACTGGTGGAGCAGGTTCTGCTCGACCGGTCCCTGGCCGGCGTCGAACCCCGGACGGCCGGTTATGCCGAGTTGCTCGCCGAACGGGGAGCGGAGCGGGTCGCCGATCCGCGCAGCCTGGTGCTGCCCGCCGGTTGCGACATCGACCCGCAGCGTCCGTTGCGTTGGCTGGCGACCCGGCGCTGGCGCACCGGCGAGGAGGTCCTCGTACCTGCCGAGTTCGTCGCCCCGCACGCCACCGGGGTGGCGGGTGGCGCGCCCGTCGGGGGCTGGCTCACGACCCCCATCACCAACGGCATGGGTGCGGGGGACACCCTCGAGCGGGCGGTCGCTCACGGTCTCGGTGAACTCCTGCAACGCGACGGCAACACCGTCTCGTTCCGGGCGCTGGACACCGGTGTCGTCATCACCGGCCTCGAGGCCGAACCGGAGACCGCGGCCCTGCTGCGGCAGTTGGCCGCGGTGGGTCTCGACGTCGACGTCAAGCTCACCAGCACCGAGTTCGCCGTGGTCGTCCATGCGGTGGCGCGCGACCACGACCCCGCCACCCCGGCGATGGCGGTGACCGCGATCGGGGAGGCGGCGGCCACCGACGTGGTCGTCGCGGCACGCAAGGCCCTGCTCGAGCTGGCCTCCTCGCGGGCCCGACGGGCGTTCGCCTTCGGCCCGTTGAAGCGGGTGCGTGAGCTCTGTCCGGACTATCTGGCCGCGGAGCTCGCGACACCGTTGCCCGCGCAGGAACCGCGCGCGCTGGCGGAGATGGCGCGTTGGACGCACCTGTCCGCGGCGCAGCTCAGTGCGGTCGTCGCCCCGATCCACCGTCGCTGTTCCAGCGTCTCGGTGGCCGATCTGCCGAGAGCCGCCCAGCTCGACCCGGCCGGTGAACTCGACGAGTTGGTGCACCGGTTGAGTGATTTCGACGTCCTCGTCGCCTCCACCCGGGTCGAGGGTCCGCAGGGTGAGGTGCAGGTGGCCAAGGTCGTCGTTCCGGGACTGGAGGTGGAGACGTTGTCCTACGACCGGATCGGGGAGCGGGTCCTGCGCCGGTTACTGCAACGGGGTTCCCCGCTCGTCGGGCGGGGTGCGCCCGACCGGCCGGGGCGCGGGGCGGTGCGTTTGACCGAGGTCGCGACGGAGGCCGTCGGGGGGCCGGCGTGGTTCGACGCGGCGCAGGCCCGTCGCGTGGTCGGGGACCTCTACCCGCTCTACCGGGAGCCCACGCGGCACGCCCCGCAGCGGCTCGGGCTCTGACGGCGGGGTTACCCCCGGCTCGGGGAGCCCGTCACCAGGGCGCTGAGCCGAGGCCCTGCATGGAGGCGTTGGACGTGAACAACGGCACCCCGCAGGCCCGCACGGCCTGATCACCGGGAGCCAGCGGGTCGAAGGGTGTCCCCCCGAGCCAGGCCCACGCCGCGGGGGGACGCCCGCAGACCTCGCTGAGCCGGGCGATCGGGCGCAACACCTGGGTCTCGACATCGCCCGCGTCGCGGACCTCGCGGGAGGCGGCATGGGTCGCGGTGTGCCCGCACACCTCATGCGTCTCGGCGAGACGTGCGAGGTCGTCCCAGGTCATGGCCAGTCTGCCCTCGGGGTGTTCCAGGACGCCGTAGTGGTGGGCGGTCGCGAAGGTGCGTTGTTGCTCGGCGGGCACGTCGAGGAACGCGGTGGGCGGGTAGAACCACCCCACCAGCCCCGTCTCGGCGAGCAGCGGTTCCACGACCCGCACCGCGCTGGCGAACCCGTCGTAGAACGCGGGCAGGATGCCGGGCCGCTCGCTGCGCCAGCGACCGCTGACCTGGAACTCCAGGACGTCGGCGGCCGTGACGGGGTCGAAACGCTCGGCGTACCACTGCAGTTCGCCGCGGAACTCCGCTCGTCGGGAGACCGGGGTGTCGTGGTAGTTGACGACACGCAGCAACCGCCCGCCGGCGAGCGCGTCGCGCACCTCGGCGGCCTCCGCGTCGCGCTCCGCGCGAGGGGGGACCGTCCAACCAGCCGGGCGCCAGGCCGCGAGTCGGTCCGGGCGCACGGCCGGTGCCGGTGCCGGGGTGGGGCGCAGCTCGAGGTCGGCGAGGACGGCCAACGCGTCCTGGACCGTGACGTCGGGATCGGCGTCCGCGAGCACCTCCCACACGCGGGCGAGTCGAGCGGCCAGGTCGCTGAAGTCGACAGCGGGTGGGTCGGCCGCTGAGGTGTCGGCCTCTGAGGAGTCGGCCTGCACAGCGGGGGTCGCTGTGGGGCCGGGCTGCGGACGCAGGGTGAGGAACATGGCCACCCCGGCGCGGTCCTCGTCCTCGGCAGCCACCGCGGCCGCGGCCTCCAGCACCGTCTCGGCGCAGGCTGTCGGGAGTGGTGTCGGACTCACGGGCGGCGTCCCTTGCCCTCGAGGATCTGGCGGGCAAGACCCAGCTCGGCGGGGAAGACCATGACGCGGGGCCCCTCGACGGTCGGGGCGAGGGTGGCCCGGATGCCGGCGTCGAGGAGGGTGCGCCGCTGTACCTCGGCCTCCACGAAGGTCGGGGGAGCGGAGACCACCTCGAGCAGCCCGTACTCACCGGTCGTCCCGCGCGAGGGGCGCCGCTCCACGAGCGATCGGCCGTGGGAGAACGTCCAGCGCAGCAGCAGGGCCAGTACCGCGACGGCGACGAGGGCGATCGTCGGTCCGAGCGCGTAGTGGTAGCTGCCCCAGGTCACGGCCTCAGTGTCCTCTCCTTGTCCAGTCCCGATGCGGCTCACCGGACTGTTTCGCGCGGCTGTCTCGCGGGGCCATAGGTCACCGTCTGACAACGGCGTGTCTGATTACCACTCTGAGGTAGCCATTAGTGGCAGAGTGTGCACACGGCGTGCCCGTCCATCGCTCGCAGGTGTCGCCCGTCTCGTGGAGATGACGGGTGTCGACCGGCAACGCGACGGCGGTGCGCTGCGTCTCAGCCGGTGACGATCATCTCGATCACGACCGGCGTCCTCGGGGGAGGAACACATGGCGATCCAGGTCGCAGCACGACCCGTGGTGCCCAGCGCCGCGGACGAGGTAGATCAGCAGCTACCAGCGCGCCTCGCTCCCGGAGCAGGTG
>JBPBQU010000215.1:0-6452 GCA_050955085.1 Janthinobacterium lividum
CATCGAGCAGCTGCCCGCACGGCCGGGCGTCCGGGTCCCGTGGCCCTCCTGGGCCGATCCGACCGTGGTGGAGGCCCTGCAGGTCACGACGGGTGGGGGCCTGCCCTGGCGGCACCAGGTCGAGGCCGCCGAAGCCGTCTGGGCCGGCCGCTCCACGGTGATCTCGGCGGGCACCGCGTCCGGGAAGTCCCTCGCCTTCCAGCTACCGGTTCTGACCGATCTGCGCCGCAGCGCCGAGGAGGCCCCCAACGGCCGCGGGCACACCGCTCTCTATCTCTCCCCCACCAAAGCCCTTGCCGCCGATCAGGACGCCCGGTTGCGGGCGCTGCGCCTGCCCGGTGTCGTCACGGCGACCTACGACGGGGACACCCCGCCCGAGGTGCGGCGCTGGATCCGGGAGCACGCCGGGCTGGTGCTCACCAACGTCGACATGCTGCACCGCTCCCTGTTGCCCGGGCACGAGCGCTGGGCGAGTTTCCTCCGCCGGTTGCGCTACGTCGTGGTCGACGAGTGCCACACGTACCGCGGCGTCTTCGGTTCGCACGGGGCGGCCGTGCTGCGCCGGTTGCGCCGCCTCGCCGCCCGCTACGGCGCCTCCCCCGTCTTCGTCCTCGCCTCGGCCACCATCTCCGAACCCGCGACGACCGCGCGTCGGCTCACGGGTGTCGAGGTGCACGCCGTCACCGAGGACACCTCCCAACGCCCCGCGGTGTCCGTGGCGTTGTGGGAGCCACCGACCCGACCCGCCGACCCCGACCCCGCCGATCCCAACACCACCAACCTCAACCCCACCAACCTCAACCCCACCGGAGCCAACCCCGCCGCCCCCGCCGGAGGCCGCTCCGAGCGACGCAGCGCGACGGCGGAGACCTCCGACCTGCTCGCCGACCTCGTCGCGCGCGGGGTCCGCACCCTCGCCTTCGTCCGCAGCCGGACGGGGGCGGAGTCGGTGGCGGCCGGTGCCCGCCGGCGCCTCGACGAGATCGCGCCGGAACTCGCCTCGCAGGTCCTCGCCTACCGCGGCGGGTATCTGCCCGAGGAACGACGTGAGCTGGAGGAGGGGTTGCGCTCGGGTCGCGTCATGGGCCTGGCCACGACCAAGGCCCTCGAACTCGGGGTCGACGTCGCGGGGCTCGATGCGGTGCTCGTGGCGGGCTGGCCCGGGACGCGCGCCTCGTTCTGGCAGCAGATCGGGCGGGCGGGCCGGCGGGGAACTCCCGCCCTGGGGGTTTTCGTCTCCCGCGACGACCCGCTGGACACCTACCTCGCCCACCACCCCGAGGCCCTGTTCGGTGCGGGTGTCGAGGCGAGCGTCCTCGACCCCGACAACCCCTACGTCCTCGCGCCGCACCTGTGCGCCGCAGCCCAGGAGTTGCCGCTCACCGACGCCGACCTCGACGTCTTCGGCCCCGCCGCCCGCGATGTCGTGGAACTCCTGGTGTCGCGGGAGATGTTGCGCCGCAGGGCGACCGGCTGGTACTGGACGCGTCGGGACCGGGCCTGCGACCTCACCGACCTGCGCGGTGCGGGTGGCAGCGTACGGATCGTCGAGGACGGCACGGGTCGGGTGCTGGGGACCATCGAGGCGTCCTCCGCCGACTCCCAGGTCCACCGTGGCGCGGTCCACGTGCACCAGGGCCGGACCTACGTCGTGAACCGCCTCGACCTCGACGACTCCCTCGCCGTGGTGCACGCCGAGGAACCGGGTTTCACCACCCACGCGCGCTCGTCGTCCGACGTCCGCGTGCTGGCCGTCGACGATTCCCGCGCCCACGGCCCGCTCGTGCTCGCCTCCGGTGTCGTGGAGGTCAGCAGCCAGGTCACCGGATTCCTGCGCCGCCGGATCGGCAGTGGTCAGGTGATCGGTGAGGAACCGCTCGACCTGCCCGTGCGCAGGCTGCGTACCCGGGCCGTGTGGTGGACGCTCGACCCCGACGTCGCCGAAGGAGTGCTGGACGGTGACGCCACCCGGCTGCCCGGTGCACTGCACGCCGCGGAGCACGCCTCGATCGGGTTGCTGCCGTTGTTGGCGACCTGCGATCGCTGGGACCTCGGTGGCCTGTCCACCGCGCTGCACCCGGACACGGGTGCACCCACCGTCTTCGTGCACGACGCGGTGCCCGGCGGGGCGGGTTTCTCCGATCGCGGGTACGAGCGGGTGGTGGCCTGGTTGAGCGCCACCCGGGATACCGTGCGCGCCTGCCGCTGCACGCAGGGATGCCCCGCGTGCGTGCAGTCCCCCAAGTGCGGCAACGGGAACGAACCGCTGGACAAGGCGGGGGCGGTGCGGTTGCTCGACGTCGTGGTGGCCGCCCTGAGTTCGAGCGCTCACCCGGCCCTCACCGCCTCCGTGGCCTGACCCGCCCGGGCACTGGCGCGGGCCACGCCCAGGACGGCGAATGCGCCCGGCAGCGCCACCGTGGCCGTCACGGTCACCGATCCGTCCCCCGCCACCGAGCACCCGCCGGCACCGGCCGCGTGCGCCGCGAGGACCGCCGCAGCCCGGGCGCACGCCTCACCCGACACCCGGCCCAGGACGACGTCCGCGCCCGCGAGCGCCGCGAGGTCGGCAGCCGACTCGGCGCGGTGGCGGGCCAGGACGGCCACCCCGAGAGCGAGCACGACGAGCGCTGCCGCGAGGGTGACGGCCACGACACCGAGCACCACCACACTGCCGCTGCCCGTCTCGCGCCCCGCCCCACCACACCCCGCCCCACCACAACATCCCGTCGCACCACATCCCGTCCCCTCACATCCCGTCCCCTCACATCCCGTCCCCTCACATCCCGTCCCCTCACATCCCGTCCCACGCCTCGTCACCGCGCCTCGAGCGCTGCCGTCGCGCTGCCGCGGGCGAGCACCTCCCCGCCGAGCACCCCGGCGAGGCGCTGGCGGGAACTGACGTCGACGACGACGGTCCCGGTGCCGGCCCGCACCGTGATCGCCGATCCCGCCGGGGCCAGTGCACCGGCGGCCGCGCGCACGACGTCCGGGGTGTCACCCCGCGCCGCGGCCCGGGCTCCGGCGCGAGCCGCATCGACGCAGTCGAGCTGCACGAGCACGACGCGTGCTCCGGCGAGGACGACCGCGAGCAGCACGAGCACCGCCGGGAGTGCGAGCGCGAACTCCGCGACCACGGAACCCTCGTCGTTCTCCGCGGGGGCGATCACCCTGGATCCGGTCAACCGAGGGCCAAGGCCTGGCGGATGATCCCCAGCAGCAGTCGTCGCACCTCGTCGCTGCGCAGGATCGCGATGAGCAAACCCGCGAAACCGCATGCCGCGAGCGTCGCCATGGCGTATTCCGCGGTCGCCATCCCCGCATCCCGGGTGAGTTCGTCCATCTCCTCGGATGTGCCCCCCACGTCCCCGCCGACCTGCCCGTCGTCTCGAAACACGTCCACGTCTCGTCTCCTCCCAGAACTCCGGAACCTCCGGCTCGCAACCACTCTGGGCCTCGGAGCAAGCACGGGAGAATTCACCCGACACCTCTGTGGACGGCGCCCGCGTCGGGGTTCCTGTGGACCCCGCGGTGTGTTCAACCCATCAGGTCACCGGCCAGGACGAGCACCACCGGGATCACCCCGAGCAGCAGGAAGGACGGCAGGGTGCACAACCCCAGGGGCAGCACGAGGAGTGCACCCAACCGCGCCGCGGCCTCCTCGGCGACCCGCCGACGTTCACTGCGACTGGTCGCGGCCGCGGAGACGAGCAAGGACGCCGCGGGCGCCCCGGTGAGCGCCGACAACACGAGCGGGTCGGCCACCGGCCGCCATCGCTGGTCCACCTCCGCCCAGGTCGTGACCGGGTCGCCCCCCAGGTTCAGCTGGGCGCAGACGCGACGCAGTTGTGCCGGGGCCTCCCCCGGGGTGACGTCGAGCGCCACCTCGAGCGCGCGCGCCGGTGGCAGACCCGCGCGCACAGCGGCCGCGACGAGCTCCGCGAGCAGCGGCAGGTCGGGCCCCTCCGGTTCCTCACAACGCTCGCGGCGCAGGCCTCGCACGCGAGACAGCCACGACCCCACCGCCCGCCTCGGGCCGGGGGTGGGCCCGGCGCGGGTGGCCAGCAGAACCGCGGCCGCCAGCAGGGCCGCCGTGACCACGGCAGCGAGGCCCCCGGTCATCCACGACCCGCCCGTAGCGCCGCGCGCACGAACCGGGCGCTCCACCACCGACCGAGCAGCAGCAGCGCCGTGCCCGCAACGGCGCAGGCCCGGCCGACGGGTGAGGTCAGGAGCGCCTGCCAGGGTGGCGCGCCGAGCAGCGCACCGAGAGCGAGCCCGGCCAACGGCAGCAGCGACACCATGCGGGCACTGACCTCGGCACCGGCCACAGCGGTCCGCACCGCAGCGCGGACGTCGGCGTCGGCGCGCAGTCCCGCGGCGCAGGCCTCGAGCGCGTCGGCGGCCGGAGCCCCCGTGCGCTGCACGAGGCGCCAGACGGCGACGACCGAGGCGGGAGCCGTCACCGGCGGGCCCTCACCCGTCACATTCCCCGGGGCGGCGTGCTGCCATGCCGTCGCCGGAGTCACCCCGGCCCGCAGCAGGGCCGCCGCCCGTTCGGCCAACCGCGCCCCGTCGAGCAGGTCGTCGTCGGGCCCCGGCCGCGACCTGGACACCCGCCGCCGCCACCCGCGCGGAGCGGCGCGCTGCGCAGCGGAGTCCTCGGGTGGCCTGCGCGCGAGCATCGCCGCCCCCAGCAGCAGTCCCACGACCACACCGGGGTTCATGAACCGGCCAGCCCGAGTCGGGCGGCGAGCTGCGCCCATCCAGGACCCCGCCCGGCACCGTCCTGCTCCCCCGGAGCCGGATCACCCTGAACCGGACCACCCCCACCCGGACCATCCCCACCCGTCAGTGCGAGGGCGGGGACGACCCGCGCACCGCCGGCCCCGTCCGGCACGACGACGGCGATCTCGACGAGACCGCGCCCGCGCACCGTCCGGGCGACGTGCAGCACGACGTCGACACCCGCGAGCAGCTGGGCATCGACGGCTGCCGGGCTGGACCCGGCCGCCGCGGCCAGTGCATGCAGACGAGGGACGACGTCGGCCGCCGTGTTGGCGTGCACCGTCCCGGCGCCACCTGCATGACCGGTGTTGAGGGCGGCCAACAGATCACGCACCTCGGGCCCACGACACTCCCCGACCACGAGACGGTCCGGGCGCATCCTCAGTGCCTGCCGCACGAGCACGTCGAGGCCGACCCCACCGCGTCCCTCGACGTTGCCGTGGCGGGCCTCGAGGCGCACGACATGTGGGTGGTCCGGGCGCAGTTCTCCCGCGTCCTCCACCAGCACGATCCGTTCGCCGGTCGCGACGAGGCCCAACATCGCTTGCAGCAGTGTCGTCTTGCCCGTCCCGGTGCCACCGCTGACGAGCATCGAGAGCCGCCGGGTCACCACGGCGCGGACGACGGGTACCCAGGCGGCGGGAATGGCCCCAGCGGCCACCAGGTCCGCGAACCCCCAGCGCCGCAGCGCGGGCACCCGCAGGCTGAGATGCGTGCCCTCCGGGGCCAGCGGTGGCAGCACGGCATGCAACCGGGTCCCGTCGGCGAGGCGCGCGTCGACGAACGGGCTGGCCTCGTCCAGGCGTCGCCCGGTGCTTCCTGCCAACCGGACGGCCAGCGCTCGCACCTCCGCCTCCCCGCCGAACCGGACACTCGCCCTGCGCAACCCCTCCCCGTCGTCGACCCACACTCCCCCGCCACCGTTGACCAGGACGTCGGTGACCCCTTCGCGGTCCAGCAACGGCTGCAGCGCACCGGCTCCGGTGACTTCGGCCCTGACGTCGTCGACCAACTTCAGCAACGCGGCCGCTCCCAGCACGACCCCCTCGGCGCGCGCCGCGGCCGCCACCGCGGCCGGATCCACGGGGCCCTCGAGGCGATCGCGCACCCGAGCCACCAGATCCGCGCCGTTCACGCGACGCCTGCGCGGCCCGGGCCGGTGAGGGTGTCCCGGACCCAACGCTCGGCGAAGACGCGCACGGCGCTGCGGCGGCCCACGGGTAACCCCTCACCGCGTTCGAGTCCCGGGTCGAGATCCCGCTCGGCCCGCAGGACCCCGGCGAGCGGTGAGCCGACGGCATGGGCGACGTCGTGGGGGTCCGCACCCGACCCGACGTCGCGGACGACCAACCGCACAGGAGGGGCCTCGTCTCCCAGTTCAGTGGTGTTCAGGAACCCGTCGAGCACCCCGCAGGCGGCGGCCGCGGCGCGGGTGGTGGCGGGCAGGACGACGAGCACCTCCTCGCACACCGCCAGGACGGGCGCCGGGGACGGAGCACGGGGCAGGTCGAGGACGGTCAGGGCAAAGGTGCGGCGGGCCGCCTCCACGACTGCGGTGAGCGCCTCGGGCGGGGGTGCGGCGAGGACGGCGCGATCGGTGGCCAGCACCCGCAGCCCCCCTCCCGCGTCGACCGCCGAACGCAGTACCTCCCCGCGCAACCGCC
>JBPBQU010000216.1:0-6445 GCA_050955085.1 Janthinobacterium lividum
TGACCCGGCACCCCATGACCCGGCACCCCATGACCCGGCACCCCATGACCCGGCACCCCATGACCCGGACACCCCGCACGAGGGGCATCGACGGGGTGACACCCCGCGCAAACTCTGGCACTCCAGCTCGGGCAGTTCCGGATGGTGAGCGGAGTGGTGAACGTATCGGGAGAGCACCGGTGTCTAGGGTGGGCATCGTCTGCAACACCTGGGAGGAACACGTGGCGAAGGAACGGGGTCGTCCTCGTACGTCGACTCCCCTCTGGGAGGGTGTGCAGCGACTGCTCGCCGACGCCGCGGCCGACGGCGGTGGCTCTCCGGTCTCCGTCGTCGACCTCGGAGGTGGCACCGGCGGACTCGCCGTGCGGGTCGCCTCACTCGGCCATCAGGTCGTCGTCGTCGATCCCTCACCCGACGCCCTCGCGGCTCTCGAGCGGCGCACCATCGAGGCCGGCCTCTTCGATCGGGTGCGCTCCGTCCAGGGAGATGCGGGTGATCTGTCCGCCTTGCTGCCCGCAGGTAGTGCGGACGTGGTGCTCTGTCACGGTGTCCTCGAGGTCGTCGACGACCCGTCCGCAGCGCTGTCGGCCGCACACACGATCCTGCGTCCCGGGGGGCGGCTCAGCCTGCTCGTCGCACAGTGGCCGGCCACCGTGCTCGCCCGGGTGCTCGCCGGTCAGCTCGCCCAGGCCCTGCATGCGCTCTCGGACGACTCCCACCGGTGGAGCACGACCGACCCGCTGCGCCGGCGCTTCGACCGGGTCGGGGCGAGCGCGCTCGCCGAGGCCGCCGGGTTCAGCGTCACGGCCGTCGAGGGCACTCGTACCTTCAGCGACGTCATCCCCTCCGCCAGCACCGAGTCCGACAGCGACATGGCACTGCTGCACGAGCTGGAAGTGGTCGCCGCGCAGTCGCCGGAGTTGCTGGCACTCGCCGGCCACCTGCACCTGCACGCCCGCCGCTGACCTCGCTGGGAACCGAGGATCCTGGCCCGAACCGGGCCGGGAGATCCCGGGGGGCCACTCGTGAGCCGCAGCCAGCTGCACCGGCCCAGCGCCCCCGACGGTTGGGGTCTGTCGAGCGATGACACCGGTTGCACCGTCTTGCACGTCGACATGGACGCGTTCTACGCCTCGGTCGAACTCCTGCGCTATCCGGAGCTGATCGGCACCCCCGTCATCGTCGGGGGCGGGAGTCGCGGGGTCGTGCTCTCGGCGACCTACGAGGCCCGGCGCTTCGGTGTGCCTGCTGCGCTGCCCATGAGCAGGGCTCGCAGGTTGTGCCCCACCGCGACCGTCCTGGCGCCGCACCACGAGGACTACGCGCGCATCTCCGACGGGGTCATGGCGGTGTTCCGGTCGGTCACCCCGGTGGTCGAACCGCTCAGCCTCGACGAGGCGTTCCTCGACGTCTCAGGGGCGGTGCGCCGGCTCGGCAACCCGACCGAGATCGCCCAGCAGGTACGCGACCGGGTCGCCGACGAACAGGGCATCACGTGTTCGGTCGGGGTCGCCTCGACGAAGTTCGTCGCCAAGCTTGCCTCCGGGGGGGCGAAACCCGACGGGTTGCTCGTCGTGCCGCACACCGAGACCGTCGCGTTCCTGCATGCGCTGCCGGTCTCGGCACTGTGGGGGGTGGGGGAGAAGACCGAGCATGCGCTGGCCCGGCTCGGTCTACGTACGGTCGCCGAGATCGCGCACACGCCCGTGACGACCCTGGTGCGGGGTCTGGGCGAGGCGACCGGTCGACACCTGCACGACCTGTCCTGGGGACGCGACGAGCGTCGGGTGGTGGCTACTTCCCCTGAGCGCAGCATCGGTTCGGAGGAGACCTTCTCCCGTGACGTCGACGACCCACGGGTGGTGCACCGCGAACTGCTCCGCCTCGCCGAACGGACGGCGTCGCGGGCCCGGGCCCAGGGGATGGCCGGGCGGACGATCGTGCTCAAGGTCCGCTTCACCGACTTCACGACGATCACCCGATCACGGACCTTGCGCGAGCGCACCGACGTCACACGCGAGATCCATGCCACCGCTCGCGACCTCTTCGATGCCCTCGGTCTGGACCGGGCCCGGTTGCGGCTGGTGGGGGTGCGGCTGGAGGGGCTGGCGGACGCCTCCACCCAGCCACGACAGCTGCTGCTGGGACAACGGGCACAAGGATGGCGTGAGGCCGACGTCGCGATCGACCGGGCCGGTGCCCGCTTCGGGGCCGGGAGTGTGAGACCGGCCACTCTTCTCGATCCCGCGCGGCCCGCCCCATGACGACGTGAGCGCCCTACAGGCGTTGGACAGGTCCGCTCAGGGGAAGGCTGACGTGCCATGGAACTCTCGCGACCCCCTCATCCGTTGCTCTCCGGGGAGGGAGTTACCCCGGCAGCGCTGCGGGACGACTCCGGGTAAGGGACTATGTGGTAAGCCGAGTTTCTTCTACAGCCTCGGGGACATATCCTGCAGAGACAACGTGCGCACGCCAGGAGGTACAGGTGCCGCTCTCGGAACATGAGCAGCGTCTGCTCGAGCAGATGGAACGTGCGCTGTCCGCGGACGATCCGAAGTTCGCCAGCGCCATGCGAGGCTCTCGCACTGGGCGCGCTGCCAGACGACGCCTCATCATCGGTATCGCTGCCGTCGTGGTGGGTCTTGTGCTCCTCATCATCGGCGTCAGCACCAGCCGGATCTGGCTGGGGGCGGGCGGCTTCGTCGTCATGCTCGCCGGGACCATCTGGGCCGCCTCTCCGGCTCGGGGAGCGAACGCTCGAAGCACGGAACCGGCCCCCACGATGTCACCGCGTTCGCCTCGCACGGGGAAGACTCGCCGTAGCGGGTCCTTCATGGAACGTCTCGAGCAGCGTTGGGATCGCCGCCGCGATCAATGAGCACCCCCGGCGACTAGGGTCACCGGTCGATCGGTGAGGGCAGCCGTCCAGGGATCGGTTGTTGAAGCCCGACTCGGGCCATCACCCGTCACTGCTCCTTCTGTTCTGAGCAGGACTCGGCCGCCGGGCGCCAGATCAGAGCGTCGGGCTCCACGAGGTGCCGCAGATATCCGTGACGCCTCGTGGCTCTCGTCGCAACTCCTGGCTCTCGTCGCAACTCTTGGCTCTCGTCGCAACTCTTGGCTCTCATCGGAACATGAGGCCCGCCGGATCGTTGAGCTCCCGCCGGAGCTCGAGTCAGCCCCGGTCCCACCATTCCAGCATCGCCCGCACCCCCGTCAGGGGCAGTAGCTTCGCCCGCCACCGGACCCACCGCGGGCGGGTGGCCGCAACGGCGTCCACGACGGTGTCCACCTGAGCCCGGACGACCCGCCCGCTCTGCCTGCCCGTGAGCGGCCGTTGGAGGACGGCGGTCCTGCTCGCGGAGTGTGCTGCACCGGTTCCCCGCGAACCCGCCCCAAACCGGGCGCTCTCGACGTCTCGCAACATCGTGTCCAGATCATCCCGGGCCGCACCCGCCTCACCCACAGCCTCGCGCAACGATGCCACGCGCGAGCGCGGGGTCGCCGACAGCGGCCACCCCACCCCGAGGTCGCGCACGCGGTCCTCGACCTCGGTCCACGCGGCCTCGGCCGAGGAGGGCGCGTCGGCAACGCTCGCCCAACGACGCCGTCGCAGCACCGCTGCCGACACCGTGGGCCCGAGCAGGACGACGACGAGAAGCAGGGCGCCGAGAATCCAACCCCAGGGCAGCGCGAGCAGACGATCCCAGCCGGTGCGCCGGCTAGCCCCCGCACCATCCGCGGGCGTCGGGTTCGTCGTCGTCGACGTGGCGCTCGGCACCGCGGCGCTCGTGGTGGGTGTCACCGGAACCGACGTGGGTGACGTCGGCGTGGTCGTGACGGGAGTGCTCGGCGTCGTGTAGCCCGGTGACTGACCGGTCCGGATCGCGGGTGTCGGTTCAAAGCGCACCCAGCCGACGTCTTCGAAGTACAGCTCGGGCCAGGCGTGCGCGTCCTGGGCGCTGATCCGCCACCGCCCACCCGAGGTCTCCTGCCCGGGCAGAAAACCGATCGCGACCCGGGCGGGGATGTTCAGGGAACGTGCCATCACAGCCATCGCCGACGCGAACTGCACACAGAAGCCTGTCTTGTCCTGCAGGAAGGTGGCGACGGCGTCCGAACCACCGTCATTGGGGGCGGTGGTCGAATACGTGAAATTCCCGTCCGAACGGAAGTAGCGCTGGAGGTCGGCGGCCTGTTCGTAGGCGTCCGTGGCACCTGAGGTCACCTCCACGGCAGCGTCGCGCACACTCTGCGGCAGCGAGTCGGGGAGCTCGGTGTATTGCGACTGGATCTCCTGGGGTGTCTGACCGGCGGCGCGCAACTGCTCCTCGGTCGGGTCCACCTCCAGGTGGGACACCGTGTAACGACGGTTGCGGGTCGTCTCCCCGTCGCCCACGACATTGAGGGTCTCGGCCTCGAACAACCAGTCACCCTGGATGTCCACGCGTTCAGCCGGGTAGGGCAGTGGTAGGTACGTCTGGTCCAGGCCCTGCACGGAGACCGACGTCGTGTGCTGGGTCGTGGACTCCGCCCGCACCGCGTCGGACAACCCCGGTGGGCGGGGCAACCCGGTCTGCACCCGCTGGCTGCGGGGGATGTCACCCCCGGTACTCGGCGCCCACGTCTGGCCGTCGAAGATGTCGGCGGTCACGATCCGCAGCGGCGCGGGGCTGTCCTGGTCGGTCTGGTAGGTGATGATCGTCGCGTCGGAGCGTGCCCCGAGACTCGCCTTGAGGTTCAGGATCGGGTTGATCACCGCGATCGTGTCCCCCTGCCCCGTGTCGATGGTCAGCGCTCGTTCGTCCAGCCCGGGGACGGCGGCCGGGAGAGCGAGCGCAGCCACCAGTGCCACCACGGCCGTCGCGCCCGCGGTCATCCCGCTCGCGCCCCGACGCGATGCACGCCCGGGCAGCGTCGGCGCCGGGGGCACCTCGGTGGCAGAGCTCGGTGCGACGGAGGGCCAGCGAGCGTCGCGACGACCGAGGGTGAGCAGAACGAGGAAAGGCGCCGCGGTGAGGACGAACGCCACGGCGCCGGAGCCACCGGGGGCGATCGCGAGCGGCACGCCCAGGACGATCGCCAGGGGGACCCCCGCCAGGGCGGGTCGTCGAAGGGTCACGGCGAGCAGGTCCACGGCGAGAGCGAGGACCCCGGCGCCGGCCACCAGCAGCAATCGGAGCCCGCGCAGGTCGACCGCGGGCACGCTGTAGCGCTGGACCACCTGTACCCCGTCGGAGAACAGCTGGACCAGGCGATGGAACGTCGCCGGGGTCGGCACGATCCCGATCAGCGTCGTGCTGCCGCCGAAGAGGGCCAGGAGGACGACGAGGAGGACCACGACCTGCGCGAGTACGGCGAGTCCGCCCCGCCGGGTCAGACCGCGCACGACGAGCCCGACCCCCATGACGGCGAGAACCGTCCCGAGCGCATCCACCAGCCATCCGGAAGTCACGACGAGCGGGCGCAATGCCAGCACGGCGGCCGCGCTGGCGACCCCGGCCCACAGGGCGGCGCGGACACTGCGGGTCACGACGGATCCTCCTGGTGACTCGGCGGGGTGCTCCGGTCGGGCTGCTGGCGGGAGCTGCGGTCCTGGCCGCGCGGGGAGCGGGCCCCGACCCGCGCGAGGCGGCCCCAGACGTCCGGGACGCTGTCGGTGGGGGTGGCGATCGCGGTCCGCCAACCGGCCCGGGCCAGGACGAGGTGGGCTCGCTGCAGCGAGCGTTCGGCGTTGTCGGGGTCCGAGCTCCCGTTCTCCGTCCCCGACGAGGGACGCTGCCCCCACAACCCGGTGCGCTGCAGGATCGCGAGCGCGGGGGCGCCCAGGGGTCTCGAAGTCAGCAGGGGGTGGACGTCGGCCTCGTCGACGCTGCCGAGGATCGCGACGAGAAGTGTCGACTCGGTACGACCGAGCGCGCCGACCGACCGGGCGAGCCCGTCCATCGGACCGGGCTGGAGGCGGGCGAGGGAGCGCAGCAGTGAACGCACGGCCGAGGTCTCGTCGACGTCGTGCACGCCGTGGAGCGCCCCACTGTGCAGCAGCTGCACGCGGTGGCCACGGCGGTGCAGGTGGACGGCGGCCGACGCGGCGGCGGTGATGGCCCACTCCAGGGACGAAGCGGTCCCGCGCCCGTGATGGACACCGGATCGGTCGTCCAACAGCAGGACGACATCGGGACGCCCGGGGTGTTCGTCGGAGCGGACCATGACCGTCCCCCGACGCGCGGTGGAGCGCCAGTGCACGCGACGGAGGTCGTCACCCGTGCGGTACTCGCGGATCGAGGAGTCGTCGGGAGAGGTCGCTGCCGCGGCGCTCCCTGACGATCCGCGTGCCCCGCCGAGGTCGCCCAGCGTGAGGTCACGCAGTGGGTACACCCGGGGTAGCACGTCGAGGATCGCTGTCCCGCCCAGCGGGCGGGCAGCAGTCAGCAGACCGAACACG
>JBPBQU010000217.1:0-6207 GCA_050955085.1 Janthinobacterium lividum
GGCCAGTTCCTGGAGTCCCGCACCCGCGTCGGCCGCGGAACCCAGCACCTTCTCGACGATGACGGTGGCGCCCGTACCGCGACGACCCGTCGCAGCCGCGTCCTGGGTGGCGAGGTCGTCGTCGACGAGGACGGTGTCGACCTCGATGCCCTGCGCCCGCAGGCGTTCCGCGGCGATGCGAAAGTTGATGACGTCGCCGGTGTAGTTCTTCACCACGAACAGGACCCCACCGGGGTGTGCCGCCGCAATCGCGGCGGCGTGGATCTGGTGGTTGTGCGCTGAGGTGAACACCTGCCCGGGAACGGCAGCGTTCAGACCACCGCGGCCCACGAACCCGGTGTGCAGCGGCTCGTGCCCCGAGCCCCCGCCTGAGACCAGTGCGACGGGGCGGGTAGGGGCCGGGTCCAGCGCCAGGACGTAGGCCGGGTCGAGACTCACCCGCAGCGTGTCACCGTGCGCGCGGGCGAACCCGCGCAGCGCCGAGGCGACGTGGTCCTCCGTCGTGAAGAAGTACTCACTGGTGATGGACGACATGGTGGATCTCCTCTGCACGAGATCGTGCGCGGCATCCTTGCCACGCTCGGCTGGCAGCGCGATCCTCCCACCGCCTCGCCGGATCCGGGCACCGATTCTCAGTCCTGCAGGAGGGCCGCTGCCATCCGCGGATGGCGCGGTGCGCGCGCGACCTCGTCGCGGGTCACCAGGAGCGGGTGGGGTGCCCCACGGTCGGCGAGGTCGGTGGCCGAGAAGGCCGCCCCCACGTACACCGGGTCGATGCGGGCGAGGTCGAACCAGCCCCGCGTGCGGTTCGGCACAGCAACGGCCCTCAGCACCTTGCCGGACGTCCCGTCCGGGCGGGCCACGAGGTGCTCACGCAACGAGGCGGCCGCGAGCAGGGTCGGGACGTCGCAACCACCCATGGGCCGCAGGACCCCGGCCCCGCGGGTACCCGCGTCACGCACCAACCGCTGCACCGCGAGATCGCCCATCTCCTCCAGGTGTCGCACCCCCTCCGGTGCCAGCGCCGCGGGACGCCCCGTGCTGCGGGCCGAGACGACGGGGACCGGCAGGGTGCGCTCGTGGGCTCCCCGGCGCACGACGACACCGAGTCCGAGGTCGAGTGCGCCGCCCAGGACGGGCAGGTGCGACCAGCCCCCACCGGGGTGTCGTTCGGCCTCCACGGGGACGGCGAGAGCGACGGTCCGGATGGTGCCGCGGTGTAGTTCACGGTGGGCCAGAAGCAAGTCGTGGACCAGCAACCGGGTGACGTCGTCACCCGTGGCCGCGCTGGACCCGAGGCGGGTGGCGTCGCTCGCCAGGGACTGGACACCGACCTGGCGGGCGACGTCGGACCATTGCAGGGGGGTGCATCCCGGCAAGCGCACCCCGTCGTCGTCCAGGTCGACGTCGACGTCCTCCAGCACGCTGAGCGCCAGCACGCTGCGTCGCAGCAGCGCCCGTACGGAGCGGGGCTGATCGGGGGTCACGTCGCCGACCGTAGGCGAGGTGAGCGCAGGCGTTGCGTCGCGTGCGCCCGGGTTCGCCCGAACGGGGGATGCGAGGTCCCCCGCCTCGCCCGTTCGACTACCCATGGTGAACGGAGGTGCCGGAACCCGGTGACGGTGGATCGTCGAGCGGGCGGGGGTGGTCACGACGGGTGGGGCGCCCGCGGGGTCCAGGCGCGGCGAAGCACCCGTCCGTGGCGCGCTAAAGGGTTCGACCCCTATGTGCCGATAGGCCATCCGTGGCAGCAGAGACCCCGACCAGCGCAGAGCGGACAGGCAACCGTCGCTCCCGGCGACGTGGTGTCCCCGTCCCGTACGACTTCCGCCGGCCCACGAAACTCTCGCGTCAGCACGCGCGGGTGCTCGAGATCACCTACGAGGCCTTCTGCCGACAGTGGGCCACCCTGTTGTCCTCGACGTTGCGCACGACCGTGCAGGTCGAACTCGACGGGATCCAGCAGTACAGCTACGACGAGTACGCGGCCTCGTTGCCGATGCCCTCGGTGATGTCGGTGTTCGATCCCGAACCGCTGGCCGGTGCGGGTGTCCTGCACCTGGACAACGCCCTGGTCCTCAGCTGCATCGAGCGGATGCTCGGCGGCCCCGGTGCCCCGGAACAACCCACCCGGGTCCTCACCGACATCGAAGCGGTCCTCACCCGCGGGATGATCGAGCGCACCCTGGTGGAGCTGGCCTCCTCCCTCGCCACGCTCGTCGACCTCAAACCCCGGCTCACCTCGATCGAGCAGAACCCGCAGTTCGCACAAGCGGCTGCCGCCACCGACGTGATGATCGTGGCCACCTTCCACGTGCAGGTGGAGCAGTCCGGCGGGGCGGCCACCCTGGCGATGCCGTTGGACCCGTTGTCCGCCGCCCTCAGCGCCGCCGAGCTGCGGGTCGCGAGCCCCGAGGAACTGCGCCTGCGCCGGCTCATGCGCGACCGCCTCGACGATCACCTCGAGCACATCCCCGTCGACGTCTCGGTGCGCCTGAAGGCGGCGCAGATGCGCCCCGACGAGATCCTCTCGCTGATCCCCGGTGACGTGCTGCGACTGCCCCACCGGGCCGAAGAACCGCTCGAGGTCGTCGCCTCCGGCGCTCTCGTCGCCTCCGCCGTGGCCGGCAGCCGCGGATCCCGCCTCGCCTGCCTGATCGTCCCGACCCCCGAGGAGACCTCTCGATGAGCACCGCCACCACCACCGACCTGCAGGCCGTCCTGCGCGACGCCGCCCAAGCCGCCCTCGCCGTCCTGCCGCTGTCCGCTCCCGGCGTCGTCACCGACGTCGTCGCGGTGGCGCAGGCGCCCGACCTCGGCGAGGAGGGCAGTGCCGTCTCCGCGAACTTCGTGGGTGCCGCCTCCGGGCGGGTGACGATCATCGTCGGCGAGGAGACGCTGAACACCCTGCTCACCAGCCCCGAAGGCGCCCTGGATCCCGTCGACGCACTGCGCCCCGCGCTCGAGACCGTCACGCTCAGCCTGGGTCAGTGCACCCTGGAGATGGGTGTGGAGGGCGACCCCTCGGAGGCGCTGAGCCAGCTCGGCGGTGGCCAGGTCGCCGTCATCACCGCAGGCGGGGAGACGATCGCGCTGGTCGGCCTCACGCTGTCCGCCGCGAGCGCCCCGCAACCCCTCGCCACCGCGACCCGCGCACCGGCCGCGAGCGCCCCGCGCCCCACGATGGACCTGCTGCGCGACGTGCAGATGGACGTCACCGTCGAACTCGGGCGCACGAGCATGACCGTCCAGGACCTGCTCGCACTGACCCCCGGTTCCGTCGTCGAACTCGATCGGGCGGCCGGCAGCCCGGCCGACATCCTGGTCAACGGCCAACTCATCGCCCGCGGCGAGGTCGTCGTCGTGGACGAGGACTACGCCATCCGCATCACCGAGATCGTGACGCCGGGGACGGAGGCCGGCGCCTGATGGATGCCGTCGCCGCCATCGCGCGGACGACCTTCTCGCTGGTGGCGGTACTCGGGTTGCTGTACCTGATCTCGCGGTGGCTGCGCCGGCGCACCGGTGCGGGTGCGGCGGGTGCGGGGGAGTTCAGCGTCCTCTCACGCCAGAGCGTGGGCCCCAAGGCCTGTGTCGCCCTGGTCCAGGTCGGGCAGCGGGCTCTCGTCGTCGGCGTCACCGAGCAGGGGGTGAACCTGCTCGGCGAGACCGACATCAGTGCGGTCTTCCCCGAGGTCGATCTCGTCGACGAGTCCACCGACGTGGACCTCGCGGCGATCCATGGCCCGGGAGAGGTTGCGGCACAACCGGTCCCATCGGTCGCGGGACGGATCCCCGCCAAACATGCGGCACCCGCGAGCGGTTCCCCGTCGGGTTCTGGGACGTCGGGTTCTGGGACGTCGGGTTCTGCGTTGTCGGGTTCTGCGTTGTCGGGTTCTGCGTTGTCCCCCGCCACCTGGACCAAGGCGGTCGACGTGCTGCGCGAAAGGACGACCCGCAGGTGAACAGACCCCGCGCTCGCACCATCGCCGCCGCACTGCTGCTGGCCGCTGGACTGCTGGGCGGCACCGCCGGTGCCGCGTCCGCGCTCGTCCCCTCGGGAGTCACGGCGGGCACCGTTGTTCCCACCAACACCGCTGGGCCGGTGGTTCCCACCGCCCCCGCACCCCCCGTCACCCCGGCCCCCGGTTCGGTCAGGATCGGGGTGGACGGCGTCGACGGTGCGCCCGGGACACCGAGCCAGTCGATCACCATCATCATCGCGCTGACCGTGCTGTCGGTGGCCCCCGCACTGCTGCTGCTCACGACCTGCTTCACCAAGATGCTCATCGTGCTGGGCCTGACCCGCAACGCCCTGGGGTTGCAGGGCACCCCGCCGAACCAGGTCCTCGCGGGCCTCGCGCTGTTCCTCACCATGTTCGTCATGGCGCCGACCTTCAGTGCCATCAACGACGCCGGCGTGCAGCCCTACCTCAAGGGCGCCAAGACGGCCACGGTCGCCTTCGAGGACGGCTCCAAACCGCTGAAGGAGTTCATGCTCAAGCAGACCCGCCCCGAAGAGCTGGCCCTGATGACCAAGGCGGCCAAGCGGGAACTCCCGCAGACGCGGGAGGCGACGCCGTTGACGACCCTCGTGCCCGCTTTCGCGCTCTCGGAGCTGCGCAGCGCCTTCATCATCGGATTCGTCATCTTCATCCCCTTCCTGGTGATCGACATCGTCGTGTCCGGGGCGCTGATGAGCCTGGGGATGATGATGCTGCCACCGGTCACGGTCTCGCTGCCGTTCAAACTCCTGCTGTTCGTCATGGTCGACGGGTGGGGCCTGATCATCAAGGCGCTCGTCTCCAGTTACACGGGTTGAGCCGTCCGGTTCACCTCCGAGGGGGCGCTCAAGGCGTTCACCCCATCGGTCGATGAGTCGGCAGCTGCAACCCCGTTCCTCCGAGAAACCCCTGCGAACCGGAAGGCACCGCGATGACCGACGTGACCGTCATCCACATCGGGATGACCGCTCTCGTCCTCGCCGCCAAGCTGAGCGCCCCCATGCTCCTCACCGCCCTCGCCGTCGGGTTCGGCATCTCGTTGTTCCAGTCGGTCACCCAGTTGCAGGAGCAGACCATCTCCTTCGTACCCAAGGCCGTCGCCGTCGGGGTCGCGATCGTGGTGTGTGGCAAGTGGATGCTGCACGAGATGACCGCGTTCACGACAGCTCTGTACGAGCAGATCCCCTCCCTGCTCAACCACGGCGGCTGAACACGTGGAAGGTCTACCCAGCGTTCCCCTCGACCTGCTGCTGGCCCTGCTGATGGCCTCCATCCGAGCCGCGGCGTTCCTCCTGCTCGCTCCACCGTTCGCCAACCGCGCCGTCAACGGCCGCGTCAAGGCGATGCTCTCGGTCAGTCTCGCCGTGCCCGTCGCCGAGCGCCTGCGCGACTCCGCCCCGGTGGCCGAACCGGCCGCTCTCGTCACCGCAGCCATCCAGCAGGCCCTCATCGGCGCCGTCATGGGCGCCTTCGTCGCCCTGGTGTTCGCCGCCGTCCAGGCCGCGGGTGACCTGATCGACCTCTTCGGCGGTTTCCAGCTCGCCAGCGCCTACGACCCGCTCATGCAGGTCCAGACCGCCATCTTCGGCAGGCTCTACAGCTGGACCACGACCGCTCTGCTGGTGGTCACCGGGGGACACCTGCTGATCCTGCAGGGTTTCATGCGCAGCTACGACGTCCTGCCGTTGAACGCGGGCATCGACACGGGCACCGTCGCCCGCGTCTTCACCTCCGGCATCGCCCAGCTCATGCTCTCCGCACTGCAGATCGCGGCCCCGCTCATCGCCGTCCTCTTCATCACCGACATCGGCCTCGGTCTGCTCTCCCGCGTCGCCCCTGCCCTCAACGTCTTCGCGATGAGCTTCCCCGTGAAGATCCTCGTCACCCTCACGCTGGGCGGATTCACCTTCGCCCTGCTGCCCGGCGTCGTCGACGACATGGCGGGCACGGTGCGCGAGAGCGTGGTCCGCCTGGTCAGCGCGTCAACCGCGCCCCTGGTGGGAGGTGGGTCGTGAGCGGGGAGAAAACCGAGAAGCCGACTCCCAAGCGCCTCAAGGAGGCGCGCCAGGAAGGCAACATCCCGATGTCGCGCGACGTGGCGGCGTGGGTGTCCACCGGTGCGGGCGCCGTGATGATCCCGCGCACCATCGAACGCGGCGGGGAACTGGGGCGTCAGACCCTCACCCAGCTCTCCGGTGTCGCG
>JBPBQU010000218.1:0-6112 GCA_050955085.1 Janthinobacterium lividum
GCTGGAACTCGCGGGGTTGCTGCTCGCGGTGGGGCTGGTCGAGTCGGTGCGTCGGGAGGGCGACGGGCGTCCGGGGGTGCTCGTCGAGGCGCCTCGCGCGGTCGCCCTCGCCGAGGCCGTCCCGGCCCTGGCGCGGCGCACGGGCACCACGTTGCGCTTGGTGGAACCCGTCGGTGAGGACCTGGAGAGCACCTTCGCGCACCTCGTGCGCGCGGCCAGAGGAGCGGGACGATGAACGTCGCCAGGTTGTCCACGGGGTTGTTCGGTTTCTCGCTGCGGGGCATTCTCTTCCGTGGCCGCACGGCAGGATTCGCGGTGCTGCCGTTGCTGGTGGCGGTCGTTGCGGTCGTGGTCATGCTCGTCACGAGCGTTCCCGGCCGCTACGACGTCCAGGGCACCTTCACGGGTCTGCTCACCGGGCTCGTCGTTCCGATCGTCTCCCTGGTGCTGGGGATCGGGGCGTTCGGCGAGGAACGCGACTCCCGCACTCTGCCGCTGCTGCGGGGGACGGCCCGAGCGCGCTGGCACGTCGTCGTCGCCCGGTTCTCGGCAGCGTGGGTCTCGACCGTCGTCGTGTGCCTGCCGGCCATGCTGGCCTGCGCTGCGTTCGGTATCTCGATCAACCTCGCGGCCGGGCGCGTGATCGGTGGGGTGGTGCTGGCCACGGTGCTCACGTCGGCGGCCTACTGCGGGGTGTTCGTGCTGTTGTCCCTGCTGACCCGGCGCGGGCTGCTCGCGGGGTTGGCCTATGTCGTCTTGTGGGAGACGTTTCTCGCCGGTCTCGCACCGGCCTTGCGAGGTCTGTCCATCGGTTCCTACGGACGGCGGGTCGCGACCCTCGCGACCCCTGGTGACGTCTCGCTGGGGACCGTGGCGAGTTCGGGGGTCACGACCTCGGCGATCG
This sequence comes from Janthinobacterium lividum, assembly GCA_050955085.1. Taxonomy (GTDB): domain Bacteria; phylum Actinomycetota; class Actinomycetes; order Actinomycetales; family Kineococcaceae; genus Kineococcus. Next base: position 905 of record JBPBQU010000218.1, read on the forward strand.
TGCTCGCCGCGATCGCCGTGGTCTGCGTCGGGTTGGGGTCGTGGCGATTGCAGCGCATGGACGTCGGCTGACGTCGCCGGATGCCGGACGCAGTGCACGGTTTCAGCCGCCCCCGGGGTAGTCGATCAGCTCCAGATCGTCGACCAGGTCCGCCAGCGTGCGCCCCGGCGCCATGCGCTGCACCAGTTCCTCGGTCAGGGGGTGGAGCGCCTGGACGTGTTCGACGTCGCGGCGGCGCAGTTCGACGTCGTGCTGACGCCGGGCGTGGGCCAGGTAGGTGTCGGGCTCCCCGTCGAGTTCGGTGAACAGGTCTTCCGCTCCGTCGTCGACACCGCTGGGGAACAGGGTGCGCAACTGCACGGGATGCCACCCGCCGTTCCCGCCTGGTCCGTCCTGCCACCAACAGGCCACCGTGACCAGCGCCAGGTCCTGGCCGTGGAGGTCTCGACCGGTAAAGGCCGGTTGGGCCGCTGCCGCGCGCAGTCGTTCGGGCACGTCCGCGAGCCAGTCCCGGTCGGGTGATTGTTTCCACGGGCTCATGGGGCTTTCATGGGCGAAACCACGCACCCAGACCCCGGGTCGGGCGAAGGTGATCGACCACTCATCGCCGGCGCCGTCTCGCATGGAAGCCAGCTGTTCTCCCACGGCCCAGTGGGCATCGAAGTGGAAGAACCGCTCCTCCCACTCACCGGTAAGGATCGCTTCGAGCATCGCCAGCGCCCGGCAGCGCTGACGCAGGGCCTCGGGGGCGGGTAATCGATCGATCAGTTCCGTCACGCCGGTGGGCAGCCCGCTCGTCCATGACGCCACCTCGTGACGCCGTGACGCCGCCTCGTCGTCACGCCGCCAGGGAGGCCATCTCACGGCCCCAACCTGCCGCAATTGTTGAGGACCTTTGCCCACCCACCGCGATCCGCACCCGCGGACGGTGGGCGGACGGCGACGCGCAGTCAGAGATCGCGACCGGCCCCCTCCGACGCGAGCGCGACCAGGAAACGGGGGGCGCGCAGATCGGCAGCGCTGAACGCGGCGGCGACGGCACCGGCCACGGTGTCGACCTCACCCGCCTCGACGAGCGCGATCGCGGAACCGCCGAAACCGCCACCGGTCATGCGGGCGGCCAGCGCACCGTGCGCGCGGGCGGTGTCGACCGTGAGGTCGAGTTCCCGGCAGGACACCTCGTAGTCGTAGCGCAATGACTCGTGGGAGGCGTCGAGGAGTGGGGCGATCTCGCGGACCCGGCCCGCGCGGAGCAGTTGCGCGGTGCGGGCGACCCGGTCGATCTCGGTGACGGCGTGGCGGATGCGGCGGGTCAGGACCGCACCGTCCGCTTCGCTGCCGAGGCGGGCGAGCGCGGTGTCGAGGTCGCCCGGGTCGACCTCACGCAACGTCGGGACGCCGAGCAGGTGCGCCGCGCGTTCCACGTCGGCGCGGCGCTCGCCGTATTCCCCACCCGCGTGCGAATGTTCCGCGCGGGTGTCGGTGACGAGCAGGGCCAGGCCGCTCCCCGCGAGGTCGAGGGCGATCTGGGCCACGGTGTCGTCGCGGGTGTCCAGCAGGATCGCGCCACCCTCGTGGCAGCGCAGCGAGGCCGCCTGATCCATCCCGCCCGTGTTGGCCCCCGCGACCACGTTCTCGGCGAGCATGCAGGCCCCCGCGAGGGCCGCCCGCCCGGTGTCGTCGAGAGGGGCTCCGGCCAGCTCGGCCAACGCGACGGCGACCGCACACTCCAGCGCCGCCGAGGACGACAACCCGGAACCGAAGGGGACGTGCCCGTCGACGAGGGCGTCGAAACCCCCGGTGCTGACGTCACCGGCCAATCCCTTCTGCTGCAGGGCCCACGGGACGCCGAGCACGTAGGCCGCCCAGCCGGTCGGTGCGCCCGGACCCACGTCGGCGAGGTCACCCTCGAAGTCCGAACCCGACTCCTGGGCCGAACGGACCCGTACCACCCCGTCGGTGCGTGCCCGCAGGGCCACGAACGTGCGGTGCGGCAGGGCCAGTGGCAGGCAGAGGCCGCCCGTGTAGTCGACGTGCTCGCCGATCAGGTTGACGCGGCCGGGTGCCGACCAGACGCCGGCCGGTTCCTCACCGTAGGTTCGGGTGAACGCCGCGGCGAGCGTGCGCGCCGTCGACGCCCGCTCGGCCGCGTCGAAGAACTCTGGGTTTCCCGCTCCGGTGGTGCTCACTGCCCGACCTCGCGCAACCGTGCCGCCACCTTCTCGGGCGTCGTGTCGTTGATCCATGCCGCCATGGCCGATTCCGAACCGGCGAGGTACTTCACCTTCCCCGGTCCGCGCAGGACGCTGAACACCTGCAGGTGCAGGCGGAACTCCTCGCGGCCCTCCCGCACGGGCGCCTGGTGCCAGCCCGCGATGTAGGGCAACGGGTGGTCGTCGGGGTAGTAGCGGTCCAGCCGGGCGAGCAGATCCAGATACGCCGTCACCAGGTCGGCGCGTTCCGCGTCGTCGAGTGCCGGCAGGTCGGGGACGTCACGGTGCGGGGCGAGGTGGACCTCGACCGGCCAGCGGGCCGCGGCCGGGACGTAGGCGCTCCAGTGCTCCGTCTCCAGGACGATGCGGGAACCCACCCTGCGTTCGGCGTCGAGCACGTCGCGGAAGAGGTTGCGAGACGTGGCGGCGCGGTGTTCGCGGGCGCGGCGCAGCATGGCCTGGGTCCGGGGCGTCAGGTAGGGGTAGCCGTAGATCTGACCGTGCGGGTGCGGCAACGTCACCCCGATCTCCGCACCACGGTTCTCGAAGACGAACACCTGCTCGACCCCGGGGATCTCGGCCAGTTCCTCGGTGCGGTCCACCCAGGCCTCGACGACCGTGCGGGCCCGGCGTGGGTCCAGCGTCGCGAACGAACCGTGGGTGTCGCTGGAGAAACACACCACCTCGCAGCGGCCCGCGGCGGGACGGGTGGGCCAGAGCTGCTCACCGTCGAGGAGCGCCGCCTCGCTGCCGATGCGGTTGGAGAATGACGGGAACCGGTTCTCGAACGCCACGACGTCGTAACCGGCGTCGGGGATCTCGGTGGGGAAACCACCCGCGACGGTGGGGGCGAGCGGGTCCTGGTCCGGGGGAGGCATCAGCGTGCGGTCGTTGCGGTGCGAGGCCATCGCGATCCAGTCACCCGTGAGCGGGTCGAAGCGCACCTGGGAACCACCGCGCAGGAGTTCATCGGCGGGTGCCAGTGGACGGTGGTCGACTGCGTTGCGGACCTGCCCGCCGGACAACCACGGTTCGGTGTCGTCGAAGTAGATGAGTTCACGACCGTCGGCCATCCGGGTCGAAGTCTTGCGGAACTGGTGCGTCACGATCCCTGTCCTTCGTCGTCCTGTCGTAGCGAGCTCGGCTGCGGTCGTGTCCTCGAGCGGTCACCGGGGAGTTGCGCGAGCAGGACCTCTCCCACCACGGCCCCCACGAGTTCCCGGGCCGTCTCGTCCAGACCGGTGTCGGTGACGATCACGTCGACCGCTTCCAGTGCGGCGAACGACGTCAGTCCGACGACGCCCCACTTGGAGGAGTCGGCGACGACCACCACCCGGCTTGCGGCTTGCATGAACACCCGGTTGGTGTCCGCCTCGGCGAGATTGGGGGTGGTGAGCCCGGCGCGCACGTCCCATCCGTGCACGCCGACGAACAGCAGATCGACGTGCAGACCGCGCAGACCCAGCGCGGCGATCGGGCCCACGAGAGCGTCCGAGGGGGTTCGCACCCCGCCGGTCAGCACCACCGTGCGTCCGGGGGCGCAGTGTCCGACACCGGGGTCGTGCAGGACGTCGGCCACGCGGGGGGAGTTCGTCACGACGGTGAGATCGGGAACCTCCCGTAACCGCTGGGCGAGTTCCAGGGTGGTCGTCCCGGCGGTCAGCGCCACCGACGCCCCCGGCCCGACGAGTTCCGCGGCGCGCTCGGCGATCGCACGTTTGGCCTCCGTCTGCAGCGTCGACTTGGCGGCGAACCCGGGCTCCTCGCTGGACCGGGCGGCCAGCGATACCGCCCCGCCGTGCACCCGGGTGACGAGTCCCTCCCGGCTGAGTTCACCGATGTCACGACGGATCGTCATCTCGGACACACCGAGACGTTCGACGAGGTCGGCGACCCGCACGCCACCGTGTTCCCGGACGGCGTCGAGGATGAGGGCCTGCCGTTGATGGGCGAGCACTCAACCCTCCCGGACGACGGCGCTCTGCCCGGGTTCGAGCTGCAGGACACCGTCGATGCGCTCCCCGCCGACCTCGTCCACACCGCTGACCTCGACGGTGGCGATCTCCTCGCCGTGGTTGAGCGCGAAGAGCCAACTGCGCCCGTCGGGATGGCGACGGCGGACGACGTCGACGGGCCCGGTGGCGACCGCGGTGGGAGCGACACCTGCTGCGGCGCAAACCGTCTGCAACAGACCGTCGAGGGCTTCGTCGTCGGTGAGGGTGCCCAGGTACCAGGCCGCGGCGCCACCGGGCAGGTCTCGACGGGTGATCGCGGCGCCCCCCGCGACGGCCCCGTCGGCGTAACGGACGAGCACCTCGGTCCCCGGCGACGCCTCGGCGAGTTCCGCCCAGACGTCTCCGGTGGATCCGTCGTCGAGTTCCGTGGCGACCCCGTCGAGGAGGGGGTGGAACTCCTCGACGCGTACGCCGAGCAGGTCGCGGAACGCGGCCGGGTAACCCCCCAACCCGACGCGCAGGAACTCGTCGACGATCCCGGACAGGTACGTCACGAGCACGTGCGTGCCGTTCACCGCCGCTGCCGCGACCGCCTCGGCCGTGCTCTCCTCGCACAGGTACAGGGTCGGGACGACGATCAACCGGTAGCGGGACAACGTCTGCGCGAGGTCGTCGGGGTGTGCCCCGACCGCGAGGACGTCGGTGCCGACGTGGGACGAGCGCAGCAACCCGTGCACACGGCGGGCGACGTCGCTCACGCCGACCCGCTGCGACGGCAGGGCCTGCGACTCCAGCGCCCAGCCGTTCTGCCAGTCCACGAGCAGGGCGACGTCCGCGTCGACGGAACTACTCCGCACGTCGCCGAGGCGGGCGAGTACGGCTCCCAGCTCCACGACCTCGCGGAAGCGTTCGGAATCCTCGCCGGCGTGCGGAACCATCGCGGAGTGCCACTGCTCGGCACCGGCGGCGGAGGCGCGCCACTGGAAGAAACACACACCGTCGGCGCCGCGCGCGACGTGCGACAGCGAATCCTGCAGCAT
>JBPBQU010000219.1:0-5869 GCA_050955085.1 Janthinobacterium lividum
GAACGGGACCGCCACTGCGTCCATCGTCTCCCACTCCTTGTCATCGGGCCACTTACCGGCCCTCATCTCCACCTCTCGGCGTCACCGGGTCCAACGGTGCAGTCACCCGTCGCGTTCCTCGACGACCTCCCGCGGACGGGTCTCTCGGGGGTGACCCCCAGCACACCGCGCACCACCGGCAGCGACGCCTGTCCGATGATGCGTGCCCTAGATTGCGAACCGTGCCGTCGCCCACCCCCAGAACGACCGCCAAGCAGCCCGCAAGCTGGGCGTACACCGAACAGTTCGTACCCGAGGACGAGGTCCTGCAGCGCGCCCGCGCCCGGGCCGCCGACCTCGACTGCGAACCTGTCTCCCCCGGTGTCGCCGCCGCGCTGAGCGTGCTCGCCGCCGCCTGCCACGCCCGCACCGTCGTCGAGGTGGGCACCGGGACGGGGGTCTCCACCGTCAGCCTGCTGCGCGGGATGCCCGAGGACGGTGTCGTGACCTCGATCGACACCGATGGTGAACACCAGCGGGCCGCACGCGAGGCGGTCGCCGACGACGGCATCCGTACCAACCGGGCGCGCATGATCCCCGGCCGGGCGCTGGAGGTCCTGCCCCGCCTCACCGACGCGGCCTACGACCTCGTCCTGCTCGACGGGGACGAACGCGAGTACTCCGCCTACCTCGAGCAGGCCCTGCGCCTCCTGCGTCCAGGTGGCCTGCTGGTGGTCGACGACGCACTCTGGAAGGGCAAGGTGGCCGACCCCGCGGTCCGCGACGCCTCGACCGTCGCGCTGCGCGACGTCGCGCGCTCGGTACTGGAGGACGACGCCTGGCTCCCCGCACTCCTCCCGACAGGTGACGGCCTGTTGCTGGCGGTCAAACGCCCCTGACGTGGGGCAGCCGCAGGACCTGGCTCAGGAGAGCGATTCGAGCCAGTCGACGAGCACCCGGGTCCCGAACCCGGTGGCGCCCCGGGTGACCTCGTGCTCGGGGCCGTCGGCGCGGCCGGGGCCCGCGATGTCGAGGTGCGCCCATCGCCGCCCACCCGTGAAGGGCTGCAGGAACAAGGCCGCCAGGATGGCCCCCGCACCGACCCCTGGTCTGCTCGCGACCTGACGGGCATCGGCGATGTCGGACGCGAGCTCGACGGCGTAGTCCTGCTCCAACGGCATCCGCCACAGCCGCTCCCCTGAGGTCTGCGCCGCGGCCGACAGCTGAGCCGCGAGGGCGTCGTCGGTGGCGAACAGGGCGGCGTGCCGCTTGCCGAGCCCGAGGCTCGCCGCACCTGTGAGGGTGGCGACGTCGACGACGACATCGGGGTCGAGCGCCTCGTCCGCGTACGCGAGCGCGTCACCGAGCACCATCCGACCCTCGGCGTCGGTGTTGTTGACTTCCGTCGTCCGTCCGCCGTAATGCGTCACGACGTCACCCGGGCGGTACGCCGAACCCCCGAAAGCGTTCTCCGCGAGAGGAAGCAGTGCCGTCACCCGCACCCCCAGCCGGAGCCGGGCGGCGGCCGCGACGACGGCGAGCACGACGGCGGCCCCGGTCATGTCGGTCTTCATCGCGACCATGCCCTCGCCGGGTTTGATGTCCAGGCCGCCGGTGTCGTAGGTGATTCCCTTGCCCACGAGCACGACGTGCGGCGCGGCGGGACGGCCCCGGGGGGTGTAGCCGACCTGCACGAGTGCGGGCGGCGAGGACGAACCGGACCCGACGGCCAGGATGGCGCCGAACCCGTCCCGGCGCAGCCGGGCCTCGTCCCAGACGTCCACCTTCAGCCGCAACGGCGACGCGACCTCCCGGGCCTGCGCGACCATCCAGGCCGGGTCCTTGAGGTTGGAGGGGGTGGCCGCGAGGTCTCGGGCCAGCACGGTCGCCGTCACTGCCACCAGCGCCCGCGTGACATCGGCCTGCGCGACGTCCCCGAGCAGCAGCAACCGCCGCGGGGCACGCTCAGCGGCGGAGACCGCCTTGCGGCCCGTCACGGGCTGGACGTAGGAGGCGAGCAGGAAGCCCTCGACGACGGCACGGACACCGGCCGATCCGACACCGTCGGCGATCGTCGTCGCGACGTCGCCCGACACCCCCGCAGTACGCGCCAGCGCAGCGGCGGAACGACGCAGGGCCGCCGGTGAGGAGTCACCGACCCCGATGATGATGAGGCGCCGCGGCGCACCGGGCGGGGCCGCGACCGGCAACCGGGTGGCGGTGCCCGCGTCACCGCTGATCTTCTCGGCGACACACGCAACCCCGAGGTCGATCCTGTAGCGCAGGGCCGCGTCGGCGGCACCCGGGCGTGGCGAGACGCCTGGGTCACCGTTCTCGAGGCTCTCCCCCGGGGCGACCGGCACGGCGAGGGCGTCGTAACCCTCGAGGTCGGCGTCCGCAGGTGCATCCCGACGCAGGACGACCTCGGGGGCGACCCAGCGCAACGGCTGGGGTGGGTCGGCGGGGGCCGGCGCGGGAGCGGGGCGGAGATTCACGAGGACGCGTCCTTGACTGGGGGGAGCTGCTGGCGGCGGGTTGCGCACGGGCCTGGTGGAACGAGAGCGACGAGGGAACGAGAAGAACGGGGGGAATGTGAACCGGGGGCGGAACGACGGAGGGCGGGCACCCTCCGGCGCCCGCCCCACAGCCTTCGACCTCAGCCCACGACCGAACTGATGGCTTCTCCGAGGGCTCTGGCTTCGTCCGGTGTCATCTCCACGACGAGACGACCACCACCTTCCAGCGGCATGCGCAGGACGATGCCGCGCCCTTCCTTGGTGACCTCCAGCGGACCGTCTCCGGTCCTCGGCTTCATGGCCGCCATCGGCGTGCGTCCTCTCTCGTCGTCTCGTGCGCGCCGGATCCCGCGGCCGGGTGCTGCGGTCGGCGTGTCGGGACATCATCCCCCAAGTGGCACCCGTTCCGGTCGCAGGGCACCCCAACGATCATGAGCGCGTCGCTCAGGTGGGTCCGTCGGCCACTCGTCGCAGCGCGCTCAAGGCGTCCAGAGAACCTGCACGGCAACTGAACACGATGTCGCGACCGTCGCGGCACCACGCACCCCAGCCACCGCACCCTCGGCGATCCTGCGTCACCCGCGGCCCTCGAGTTCGGGGCGGGCCGCGCGCAGCACCGCCTCGAACGCGAGGCGTCCGACCCAGGCCGGCACCGGTCCACCGAGGCGGGCCAGCACCCGGAGGGCAAGGGGGCGCACGACGATGTTCTCGGTCCACTCCACCTGCACCCCGGTACCGGCGGCGGAACGGACCGCGATGGAGACCGTCCCACCGAGCACGTCACCGGTCTTGACGATCTCCACGACCCCCGCCCGGCCCACCTCGGGTGCGCGGCGCCCGACCACGGTCATGGCGTCGTCGAGCACGAACGGACCGAGCCGGGACACGCCCGCGAACCGCTCACCGACCTCCCCTACGGGACCACCACGGCGCTCGACCACGGTGGCGGGGACCCAGGCGGTCTGCCGGGGCCAGTCCGTGAGCACGGCGAACACGCCGCGGGCCGAACCGTGGACCAGCAGACGCGCCGTGAAGGTCACGACCACGGGCCGGTTCGGGCTCAGTCCTCGGCGGTGCGCCATGCGGCGAGCTCCTCGTCGCGTTCGCGGATCTCCTCGCGCAACCGGTCCAGGACGGCGTCGACCTCGTCCATCCGATAGCCGCGCAGCCCCAGCGAGAACCGGACCCCGTCGACGTCACGGGCGATGACCGGCCCGTCGGGCAAACCGCGGTAGGGCCGGGTGGACGTCGCGGGAGCCATGCCACCGCTCACCCGCCCGGTGGCCACGGCCGCGACAGCACCGATGACGAGCAGCACCAGGACGAGCAGCACGATGGTCACGAGGGCGTCACCCCCTCGTCGCGAACCTCTGCTCGCGTGCTGGGGAAGTCCACGAACGTCCCGACGATCTCGGAACTGGGCAGCGTGACGCGCTCGCGGGAGGCCTGTTCGAGGTGATCGAGGGCATCGAGCGGGTCATCGCTCCAGTGGATGCAGTCGAAGACGAGGGAGCGCGCGAAACCGCGCTCCACGAGAGATTCCAACCAGGTCCGCAGCCCTGCGTAGTGCCCGTCGCAGTCCAGCACCGCGAGGGGTTTCGTGTGCAGGCCGATGGTCCGGGCGACCCAGATCTCGAAGAGCTCCTCCAGCGTCCCCAGCCCACCGGGCAGCACGATGAACGCGTCGGCGTGCGCGTCCATCTGGGCTTTGCGCTCCCGCATGTCCGCGGTGACGATGAGTTCGCTCAGGCCCGCGGGCGGCAGCTCGAGGTCCATCAGGGCCTGCGGCATGACCCCCGTGGTGCGCGCCCCCGCCGCGCGGGCCGCGGCCTCGGCCGCGCCCATGACGGAGGTACCCCCGCCGCCGTAGACCAGGTCGTGCCCGCGCTCGCCGATGAGGCGCCCGACGACCGCCGCCAGTTCCACGTAGGCGGGGTCGATACCACCGGAGGCGCTGCCGTAGAGGCAGATGGTGCTCATGCCCCGGTCTCCAGCAGCCAGCCCCGCAGGACCCGCAGACACTCGTGCAGTTCCTCGACGCGACAGCGTTCGTCGTCGGCATGGGCCGTGGCATTGTCCCCCGGCCCGTAGTTGACCGCGGGTACGCCCAGCGCCGAGAAGCGCGCGACGTCCGTCCAGCCGTACTTCGCCAGCGGGGTCGAACCCGTCCGGGCCACGAAGTCCGCCGCCGCCGGGAGGTGCAGGCCCGGCAGCGCCCCCTCGGCGACGTCGGTCACCTCGACGTGGAAACCCTCGAAGACCTCACGGACGTGCGCCTGCGCGCCGGCCGCGTCCAGGGACGGCGCGAAGCGGTAGTTCACGGTCACGACGCAGTGGTCGGGGATGACGTTGCCCGCGATGCCGCCCGAGATGGCGACGGCATTCAACCCCTCACGGAACACCAACCCCTCGACCTCCACCTCGCGCGGCGCGTAGCGCGCGAGACGATCGAGCACCGGGGCCGCGGCGTGGATGGCATTGCTGCCCCGCCAGGCCCGGGCCGAGTGCGCGGCGCGCCCACGGGTCGTGATCTCGGCCCGTAACGTCCCGTTGCATCCGCCCTCGACGATCCCCGACGACGGTTCGAGCAGGATCGCGAAGTCCCCCGCGAGCAGCTCGGGAGCAGTCCGGGTGAGGCGACCCAGGCCGTTCCTGGCGGCCTCGACCTCCTCGTGGTCGTAGAAGACGAACGTCACGTCCCGCCCGGGCCCCCCACCCGGCCCAGTAGCGGTGATGGCGGCGGCAGCGGCTGAGACCTCTCGGGCCAGAGCCAGCTGGAGCGCCACCCCGCCCTTCATGTCGCAGGTCCCGCGCCCCACCAAGACCTCCCCGTCGACGGGGTGGAGTTCGCGGCGCACGGGCAGATTGGGCGGGTCGGTGAGCGGCACGGTGTCGAGATGTCCGGCGAGCAGGACCCGTTCGCCCCTGCCGCACTCCGTGCGCGCCACCACGGCGTCACCGTCGCGGCTGACCGTCAACCCCGGCAGGGCACGCAGGGCGTCCTCGACGGCATCGGCCAGCGCGCGTTCAGCCCCGCTCACGGACGGGATGTCGCAGACCCGGCGGGTCAGCTCGACGACATCGATCCCAGGATCGGAGAGGTCGAGCTCGAGCTCTTGGGCGGTCACATCGGCAACCCTAACCACGCCCCCCGACAACGGGTCGGAGACTCCCGCCCGCCCGGATAGGGTCGACGCGTGAGCGAGCAGACGTCCAGCATCGAGCAGGCCGCCTCCCGGGCCGCCGCCCAGGTCGCGCAGTCCCGCAAGGCCTGGGCCCACGGTCTCGCGACCGTCACCGAGGACGGTGCCGTGCTCGACGTCTGGTATCCCTTCCCGGCCCTCGGTCCCTCACCCGAGACAGGTTCCTACGGG
>JBPBQU010000220.1:0-5807 GCA_050955085.1 Janthinobacterium lividum
GGACGAGCGGGAGGTCGTGCTGGCCGCGACCCGCGAACTCGTCTCGGAGGTCGTCCGGCTCAACGAGCTGACCCTCGACGACTTCATCAGCATCATCTTCACCTCGACGGCCGATCTGACCTCTGAGTTCCCGGCCGTCGCGGCCCGTGAGCTCGGTCTGGGAGACGTGCCGCTGATGTGCGCCCGCGAACTCGAGATCGAGGGGTCGATGCCGCGTGTCATCCGGTTGATGGCCCACGTCGAGACCTCCCGGACCCGTCAGCAGGTGCGACACGTGTACCTCGGTGGTGCGCAGGCGCTGCGCCGCGACATCGCCCAGTGACGGTTCGTGCTGGGCTGTCCCGTGCTGGGCTGTCCCGGGCTGAGCTGTCTCCCGCGATGAACAGCCGGTGACCCTCGATGCCGTGGCTCCCGCGCGCACCCAGGGAACGGTGCGGGTCGTCGGGACCGGTTTGTTGGGCACCTCCGTCGCCCTCGCGTTGACGTTGCGCGGCGTGGACGTGGTGCTCGTCGATCCCTCGCCGACGTCCGTCGCGTTGGCCCGTGACCTCGGCGCGGGGCGGTTCGCGGCCGCCGGTGACGACCCCACGGTGGTTCTCGTGGCGGCTCCACCGGACGTCGTCGCGGATGTCGTCGCGCTCGAGCTGGCTGCGTTCCCCACCGCCGTCGTGACCGACGTGGCAAGTGTCAAGGGCGGGCCACTCGCAACCCTGCGCGCAGCCGGTGCCGACCTGACCCGGTACGTCGGTGGCCATCCGATGGCGGGCCGCGAGCGTTCGGGAGCCGTGGCCGCACGCACCGACCTGTTCGCGGGTCGGCCCTGGGTTCTCGCCACCACGGTCGAGACCTCCGCGGACGCGCTGCGGGCCGTGCACGACCTCGCGCTGGACTGCGGTGCGGTCCCCGTCGCGATGCCCGCCCGGCAACACGACGAAGCCGTCGCCCTCGTCTCGCACGCTCCGCAGGTCGCCGCCAGCCTCGTCGCCGCCCGACTGCGCGAGGCCCCCGAGACCGCGGTCGGCCTCGCCGGGCAGGGTCTGCGCGATGTCACCAGGATCGCCGCCAGCGACCCGATGTTGTGGGCACAGATCCTGGCCGGGAACGCCGGTCCCGTCGCGGACGTCCTCGACGAGCTCCGCGCCGACCTCGACAGTGTCATCGTCGCGTTGCGCGCGCTCGCCCGCGACCCGCAGGCACTCGGGGCCAGAGGGCGTCTCGCGGAGGTGATCGCCGCGGGCGGGGCAGGCCGTGAGCGCATCCCCGGCAAGCACGGCAGTGCGCCGGCGGTGTACGCCACCGTCGTGGTGGTCGTCCCCGACCGCCCGGGTGAACTGGCCCGGCTGCTCACCGAGACGGGAGCGGCCGGGGTGAACCTCGAGGACCTCCGCCTGGAGCACTCCGAGGGTCAGGCGGTCGCGTTGGCCTCCATCGACGTGCTGCCCGCGGTGGCCGAGCGGTTGGCGGACGCGCTACGCGCCCGTGGTTGGACGGTGCCCCGGTGATTTCGCGCGTGTCCCCGCTCTCCACGGCGTCGACTAATCTCGGGCGGTGCCCATGCCGACGCCTCCCCGCAGGTCCCCAGTGCCCGGTCCGTCCGTGCCCGACGGGTCTGCGCCGGACGACTCCACACCTGAGCACCCCCTCGTGAGGGCCCCGTTCATCGTCGCGATCGACGGTCCGTCCGGCAGCGGCAAGTCGAGCGTGAGCCGGGCCGCCGCCCGCGCACTCGGGGTGGCGTTCCTGGACACCGGGGCCATGTACCGCGCCGTGACGTGGTCGGTCCTGCAGGCCGGTATCGACCTCGGGGACGAGGCCGCCGTCACCGAGCACGTGCGTTCCGTTGCGCTGCGGATGGGCAGCGACCCGGCCAAGCCCACGGTCGCGGTGGTGGCCGGTGACGGCACCGAGACCGACCTCAGCGCGGCCGTCCGCGCCGCGGACGTCACGGGGTCGGTCAGTGCCGTGGCCTCCGTTGCCGACGTGCGCCACGACCTCGTGCTGCGCCAGCGGGCACTGATCGAGGCGGCCTGCGCCGCACCGGCTCCCGGGCGACGAGCTGGCGTCGTCGCGGAGGGACGCGACATCACCACGGTCGTCGCCCCGCAGGCCGAGGTCCGGATCCTGTTGACGGCCGACGAGGCCGTACGCCTGAGTCGCCGGGCCCGCCAGAACCTCGGGTCGAGCGACGCCGCGGCGTTGGAGGCCACCCGGTCCGCGGTGGTCGAGCGCGACCGGGTCGATTCCCGGACCACGGCGTTCACCACCGCCGCCGACGGGGTCGTCACACTCGATTCCACGTCGCTCGACTTCGACGGCACCGTCGCGGCGGTGCTGCTCATCGTCCAGCAGCGCCTCGGTGGCCCACGATGAACGCCGCCACGGACACCACACCGATGGCCCCGAAGCCGTGGACCCGGTGGGTGGGCACGTTCTTCGCCCGTGGCCTGTGGGACTCCTCCGTCGTCGGCCGGGACAACGTGCCGACGGCAGGCCCGGTGCTCTTCGCGGCCAACCACGCCTCGATCGTGGATGGGCCGCTGCTGTACGCCATGGTCCCGCGGGCGGCGCACTTCCTCGTCAAGAAGGAGATGTTCGAGGGGTCGCTGCCCACCCGGGTCGTCGGGTGGTCGCTGCTGCAGGCCGGGCAGATCCCCATCGACCGGACCCGCGGTGACCGTGACGCGTTGCAGTCGGTCCTGTCCGTCCTCGCCGCCGGTGGGGCAGCGGGGGTCTTCCCCGAGGGGACGCGTGGTCGTGGGGACGCGGCCTCGGTCCGCTCCGGGATCGCCTGGATCGCTCTGCAGTCCGGGGCCCCGGTCGTCCCGGTGGCGTGTCTGGGCGCTCAACGTCGCGGTGATACCCGGTCGATCCCGCTGCTGCGACGAAAGCTCTACTTCTGTTTCGGTGAACCGTTCACCGTGGTCAAGGAACCCGGGGTTCCCGGCCGGGTGGCGCTCGCCAGTGCCGTCGAACAGGTGCGCGACAAACTGTCGGCGCACGTACTGGATTCATTGCAGCGCACCGGAATCCAATTACCTGATGATGTGGACGCCGACGAGCTGGGGCTCGGGGAGAAGGCGTCCGACGACGTAGGAGGCTCGCATGAGCACCCCCGAAACCCCTGACGCACGCGGTCCCGTTTCCACCGGAGATCCCGTGGACGTGGATTCCAGCCTGGACAGCAACGTCGAGAACGCGCTACGCGTCGGGCTCGACGAGTACGACCTCTCACCCGAGGACGAGGCGCTGCTGACCGGTGACGGTCTCGGCGACGGCGACGACACCCCCGCAGGACCATTGCCCGTGCTGGCCGTCGTCGGTCGACCCAACGTCGGGAAGTCGACGCTGGTCAACCGCATCATCGGCCGCCGTGAGGCGGTCGTGGAAGACGTCCCCGGGGTGACCCGTGACCGGGTCTCCTACCCCGCGAACTGGGCCGGACGTGACTTCACCCTGGTCGACACCGGCGGGTGGGAGAAGAAGGTCGAGGGGTTGAACCTCGCCGTCGCCGAACAGGCGGAGATCGCCATCGACCTCGCCGACGCCGTGATGTTCGTCGTCGACGCGACCGTCGGGGCCACCGCCACCGACGAGCAGGTCGTCCGGTTGCTGCGCAAGTCCGGGCGCCCGGTCGTCCTCGTCGCCAACAAGGTCGACGGCCCCCGTCAGGAGGCGGACGCAACGGAACTGTGGGGCCTGGGACTGGGCGAGCCGTACCCGGTCTCCGCGCTGCACGGTCGCGGCACGGGTGACGTGCTCGACGCGGCTGTGCGCTTGCTGCCCGACGTCTCCGCCGTGGGGGGCGGGCTCATGCCGACCGGTGGACCCCGCCGAGTGGCGCTGCTGGGTCGTCCCAACGTGGGCAAGTCGAGCATGCTGAACAAGCTCGCGGGCTCCGAACGGGTCGTCGTGCACCCCACCGCGGGCACGACCCGCGACCCGGTCGACGAACTGATCGAGCTCGGTGGGCGTACCTGGCGCTTCGTGGACACGGCGGGCATCCGGCGACGCGTGCACCTCACGAAGGGCGCGGACTTCTACGCGTCGCTGCGCACCCAGACGGCGCTGGAGAAGGCCGAGGTCGCCGTCGTGCTGCTCGACGCGCACGAACCCCTGAGCGAGCAGGACATCCGCATCATCTCGATGGTCGTGGAGTCGGGGCGAGCTCTCGTGGTGGCTTACAACAAGTGGGACCTCACCGACGAGGAGCGCCGGCACTACCTCGAGCGTGAGATCGAGAAGGAGCTCGTACAGATCCCCTGGGCACCCAGGGTGAACGTCTCAGCCACCAGTGGGCGCCACCTCGAACGCCTGGTGCCCGCCATCGACATCTCGTTGGAGTCCTGGGACACCCGGATCCCCACCGGTCGCCTCAACAGCTTCCTGGGCCAGGTCGTGGCCGCCCACCCGCACCCCGTACGGGGCGGCAAGCAGCCGCGCATCCTCTTCGGGACGCAGGCCTCCACCCGCCCGCCCCGTTTCGTCCTGTTCGCCAGCGGCTTCCTCGAGGCGGGGTATCGCCGCTTCCTCGAACGCCGGTTGCGTGAGGAGTTCGGCTTCGAGGGCACCCCCATCGAGGTCAGCGTGCGGGTGCGGGAGAAGCGCAAGCGATGAGGTAGGGTTTTGACCGCGCCGCTCCGCAAGGAGGGGCGCGGTTTCGGGCTGTGGCGCAGCTTGGTAGCGCACTTGACTGGGGGTCAAGGGGTCGCAGGTTCAAATCCTGTCAGCCCGACAGTGAGGGCCGGTTCCTTATGGAACCGGCCCTTCGTCCTTTCCAGTCTTCGTCATTCCCGGCCCTTCGCCGTTCTCGCGCCGCGTGGTCCCGGTGCGTCTGCGATGATGATTTACATGGCAACTACTCTGACGATCCCCGAGTCCCACGCCGACCTCGTCACCGGCACGACCGTCGCGCTCAGCACCCTGAACGCGGACGGTTCCATCCAGACCACCGCAGTCTGGGTGCTGCTCGGCGCCGACGGTGTGCTGCGGACGTCGCTGGCGAAGTCCCGCACCAAGTACGACAACCTCGTGGCCCGCCCGCAGGTGACCGTGTTCGCGATCTCCCCCACGAACCCTTTCCATACCCTCGAGGTGCGCGCGAACGCCGAGGTCAGCGCCGACGACGACCGCTCGTTCATGGCCGAGCTCATCGCCACCTACGGCCAGACGCTGGAGACCATGGCCGAGCAGGCGGCCGAGGAGCGCATCATGGTGACCTTCCAGCCGACGCGGGTTCGCGCGAGCTGACCGGCGGCCCGGCCGCGGGTGTGGTGGGCGTCGTGAGGTCGCGGTCCCTCGTCGTTGATGTCCGGACCCGGTTGTCCGCCCACCGCGAGCCGGGTTGCGCAGCACCCTCACCGGCGCTGGGTAGGGTCGGCCCGTGGTGACGGAGGACCCCGTGGTGACACAGGGCGAGAGGGACGCGGACGGCGAGCCGTTCGTACGCGTCACCGACGCGTGCAAGGTGTACGGCAGCGGTGTGAGTGCGACCACCGCCCTGCGCCACGTCGACCTCGACGTCGCGCGCGGACGCTTCGTGAGCGTCATCGGCCCCTCGGGTTGCGGGAAGTCCACCCTGCTTCGCCTCGTCGCCGGACTTGAGACCCCGGACGCCGGGGAGGTCCGCATCTGCGGGGAGACCCCCGACCGGGCGAGCGACGAGAAGATGATCGGATTCGTGCCGCAGGTGCCCGCCCTGCTGCCCTGGCTCGACGTCCTCGCCAACGTCAGCGTCCTCGAGAAGGTGAACCGGGCGGGAACCCTGCGCCGCAAGCGCCGCTCGGCCACCCCGGCCCGGGATGCGCTGG
>JBPBQU010000221.1:0-5768 GCA_050955085.1 Janthinobacterium lividum
CCGGGCGATGACGGCGGGACCGCTCTCCGTCCCACCCTGAGACGCGCGACATACCTCGACCTCGGGCATCCCCGCCCCGCGCAGCAGCTTTGCCACGGCGTCGGCACTGGCGTTCACCTGGGCCTGGTCGAAGGCGCGGGCGGAGACACTGGGCAGTCGCACCAGGGCCTCGAGGTCCGCACGGGTGCTCACGGTCTGGGCCGACGACGCCGCCCGCAGGACCTCGACGCGCTCGGCACCCGCCGTAGGCAGGGTGAACTGCTGGGTGGAGGGCAGAGAGTTCCTTGTCGCATCCGTCACGTCGGCGACGCTACCCGGGGCTCCCGACGCCCGGCCACCGCCAGGGAACCCGTGCCCGGTGACGTAGGCTCGAGTTCGTGTTCGGACGTGCGAAGGAGAAGCAGGCCGCCCCCGCGGTGGCTCCAACGGTCGAGCTCACGAAGGTGGG
The DNA here is from genome assembly GCA_050955085.1 of Janthinobacterium lividum. Classification (GTDB taxonomy): domain Bacteria; phylum Actinomycetota; class Actinomycetes; order Actinomycetales; family Kineococcaceae; genus Kineococcus. The sequence continues at coordinate 449 of JBPBQU010000221.1, forward strand.
CGGCAAGGGTCGACCGACACCCAAGCGCAGTGAGGCCCAGCAACGCAATGCCCGCCCACTGGTGCCCGTGGACCGCAAGGCTGCGGCCGCGGCATCGAAGGTGGCCTCCCGCGAGGAACGCGTGCGGACCCAGTCGGCACTGATGACCGGCGACGAGCGCCACCTCCCCGTGCGTGACCGCGGACCGCAGAAGAGATTCGTGCGTGACGTGGTGGACGCTCGCCGCAACGTCGGGGAGTACTTCCTCATCATCGCCGGCATCGCACTGGTCCTGTTGCTGTTCGCCACCCCCCTGCGCTCACAGCAGCTCCTGCTGACCACCACCATCCTCATCTACGGGATGCTCGCGGTCGTCGTGATCGACAGCATCCTGCTCGGTCGCAGGATCAAGAGGGCCGTGGCCGCTCGCTTCGAGGTTCCCGACCGCGGTCTGGTCTCCTACGGCGTCACCCGCGCGATGCAGATCCGCCGCATGCGCCGTCCCGTGGCCCTGGTGCCCCGGGGCGGGGAACCCCGCTGACCCCCACCGGTCCCATGGGCAGCTTCTCCCGAGCCGTCCGCTGGACGACGACGGCAGCGCTGGTGGTGAGCATCCTCATCATCGTCACCGGAGGCATCGTCCGGGTCTCCGGATCGGGCCTTGGATGTCCTACCTGGCCGCGCTGCACAGCCGATTCGTTCACCTCCGCCACGGCCTCGACGGGCGTCCATGGGGTCATCGAGTTCGGCAACCGGGTCCTCACCACGGTCATCTGTCTCGCCGTCGGGGCGGTGATCATCGCCTGCCTGGTGCAGCGTCCCCGCCACCGCACCCTGCTGTGGTCCGCCTGGGGCCAGTTCGCCGGCGTCCTGCTCAACGCGGTCGTGGGAGGTATCGCGGTCTGGACGGGCCTGAACCCCTACGTGGTGGCGGGGCACTTCCTGGCGGCGCTCGCCCTCCTCGTGTCCACGACCGTCTCCTACGACATCGCCCATCGCGCCGTACTCCCCGCACCCCACGCACCGACGCGCACGCTGGCCCGGGTCCTCGTGGTCGTGACCGCGGTCGTCGCCGTGGTGGGCACCGTGGTCAGCGGGGCGGGACCGCACCCCGGGGACAGCAGCGAAGTGCGTCGCATCCCGCTCGACTGGACGACGGTGACGATCGTGCACGGTGTGCTCGCGGTCTCGGCGCTCGTGCTCGCGGGGTGGACCGTCGTCGTGGCGCGCCGTCACGGTGACCGTCTGGTCGGTCGCCGAGCCGGCGCCCTCCTGGCGCTCTTCGTGGCCCAGGCCGCCCTCGGCAGCTACCAGAGTTTCAACGGTCTGCCAGGAGTCGCAGTCGTCGCCCACCTCCTCGGGGCCGCGCTCACCGCGGCGGGTGCGGTACGGGTCCTGCTGGCCGCCCGCACCTCCGACGTCGATCGGCACGCGCCCGAGGCACTCGCCGTGTGAGCACTCGGCAGCTAGGTTCGCCACCATGGAGTTTCGACACCTCGGTAACAGCGGACTGAAAGTCTCCGAGATCACCTACGGCAACTGGCTCACGCACGGTTCCCAGGTCGAGAACGACGCAGCCATCGCGTGCGTACGAGCAGCCCTCGACGCAGGGATCTCGACGTTCGACACCGCGGACGTCTACGCCAACACCGCTGCTGAGAGCGTCCTGGGGACAGCCTTGAAGGGGCAGCGACGGGAAAGCCTCGAGATCCTCACCAAGGTCTACTTCCCGACCGGCCCCAAGGGCCACAACGACTCCGGACTGTCCCGCAAGCACATCCTGGAATCGATCGACGGCTCGCTGCGGCGTCTGGGTACCGATCATGTCGACGTCTACCAGGCCCACCGATGGGACGTGTCCACTCCGGTCGAGGAGACGATGCAGGCCTTCGCCGATGTCGTCCGGGCAGGTAAGGCGCTCTACATCGGAGTCAGTGAATGGACCGGCGACCAACTGCGGCAAGGGCATGCCCTGGCCGAGCAGCTGGGGTTCCAGCTCGTGTCGAACCAGCCACAGTATTCAGCGCTCTACCGTGTCATCGAGCCCGAGGTCGTCCCGGCCGCACGTGAGCTGGGCGTCTCCCAGATCGTCTTCTCGCCCATCGCGCAAGGTGTGCTGACCGGGAAGTACGCCCCCGGGGCGGCGCCGCCCGCAGGCAGCCGCGCGACGGATGAGAAGGGCGGCAAGCAGATGATCAGCCGCTGGATGCGCGACGACGTCCTGACACGGGTCCAGGACCTGTCGTCGCTGGCCGGCGAACTACAGCTGTCGATGTCCCAGCTCGCGGTGGCCTGGGTCCTGCAGAACGACAACGTGGCCGCCGCCATCATCGGTGCCTCGCGGCCCGAGCAGGTGAGCGAGAACGTCAAGGCGTCCGGGGTGCGGATCCCCGCTGAGCTCATGGCCAAGATCGATGTGGCGCTCGGCGGCGTCGTGGAGCGTGATCCGGGCCGTACCGCTGCGGGCACCCCGGGAGCGCGACCCTCCTGAACCGGAGCTGTGTCCCAGGGCACATCCCAGAGCACGTCCCGGGTCAGGTCTCAGTCCGCGGGGCGCAGGCTCATCGGTCCGTAGATTTTCTCACCATCCGCGCCGAGGTAGGCGTTCTCGACTCCCAGCTCGCGCAGGCTCCGCCATGCCTCACCGATCCAGACCTCGGCGTCGGACTGCGTGGGGAACACCTCACCACTGCCCTGCACCGCACGCCCTTCGGCGTCCTCGTAGCTCCACGTCCAGTGCGTCGATCTCACGTGCGCACGCTACGCCCCCCAGGAGACGCAGACCTGTCGCCAGGAGCCCGCGGTGATGCCGATCGCCGCACGAACCGATGACGAGCCCGGCCGCTCCCAGTCTTCCGACGGCACGGACCTGAGGCGCCGCCGAGCACTCAGGGACCGATGCGAAGTGCGGTCAGTCCCGATCCCCCTTGCGCCGGGTGCGGCTCACCGCGAGATCGCCGAGCACGCGACGGGCCCAACCTGGTCCTTCGTAGATGAAGGCGGTGTAGGCCTGCACCAGGGAGGCCCCCGCGTCCAGACGTTCCTGGACGTCGCTCGCGGTCTCGATGCCCCCGACGCTGACCAGCACGAGACGGTTGCCGGTGCGGGCTGCGAGCCGCCGCAGCACCTCCACCGATCGCTGTTTGAGGGGAGCACCGGACAGTCCGCCTCCCCCGGCCGCCGCGACGAGCGCGGCCGGTGAGCTCAGGCCGTCCCGGGAGATCGTGGTGTTGGTCGCGACGATGCCGTCCAGACCTTCCTCGAGCGCCAGATCCGCGACGGCGTCGACGTCCTCGTCGGAGAGGTCCGGCGCGATCTTCACCAACAGCGGCACGTGGCGACGGGCGGCGGCGTCGGCGGCCTCGCGTACCGCGCGCAGCACCGGAGCGAGTTTCTCGACGGCCTGCAGATCGCGCAGCCCAGGGGTGTTGGGAGAACTGACGTTGACGACGAGGTAGTCGGCATAAGGCGCGAGCAGCGCTGCGGATGTCGCGTAGTCGGCGGCCGCATCCGCCTCGGCGACCACCTTGCTCTTGCCGATGTTGACCCCGATCGCCACGGGGTTCGGTGGCGGGACGGCCCGCAGCTGACGTAGCCGCCTGGCCACGACCTCGGCACCGGCGTTGTTGAACCCCATTCGATTCACGACGGCCCGGTCGGCCACGAGCCGGTGCAACCGTGGTTTCGGGTTCCCGGGCTGCGGGAGCGCGGTGACCGTGCCGATCTCCACGAAGCAGAACCCGAAGTTCGCCAGCGCCTGGACACCGACGGCGTTCTTGTCGAAACCCGCTGCCATACCGAGCGGTCCGGGAAGATCGAGGCCCAGGACGCGGGTGCGCAACCGCGGATCCGCCTCCACGAAGGCCTTGCGTAGCACCGTCGGAGCGAGTGGCACGTGACTGGCCAGCCGCATCCCCGCGAACGCCCACTGGTGGGCCTTCTCGGCGTCGAGCTTCACAAGGACGCTGCGGTACAGCGCCCGGTAGGCGCCACCCGAACCGCGAGCCACCACGATGTCTCGACCTCCGCTTTTCCACCACCGGTCGTCGGAAGGGTTCCGGGGTTGTGGCGAAGGATATCGACACCCGTGGCACTGCCTCACCACGGCACCGCCGCCCCTGATGATCGTGAGGGCGACCCGAGGACGAGGAAACGATCCCAATCTGACCCTCAGGCAACAGTGATGACACACGATGCCCAGGCCTGCAATCCTCGTGGCAAGGACGGGAGTAGCGGGGTCGAAAGATGTGACGTACGACACGATCCACCTCCGCAGCCCACCCCTCAGCGGGTTCTAGGGTGCGCCTACGTCACGTCTCGTCGACCGAAAGGACTCCTCCTCGTGCGCTCATTTCCTCATCGGCCCGCAGCGGCGGTGATCACCGTCGTGGTAGCCGGATCACTGAGCCTGATGGCCGCCGGAACCTCCGCGGCCAGTGCTGCGACCAGCAGTCCGGCGGGCCGGATCTCGGTTGCCAACGCGCAGCCGGGCCTCGGTGGCGCAACGACCGCCGGTACCCCCGACGGCGGTCAGGACATCGATGTCACCGTCTATCTCAAGAACCGTGACTCCGCCGCATTGGCGGCCCTGGTGGCCCAGGTCAGCGACCCGGCCAGTGCGCAGTACGGCAGGTACCTCACGCCCGCAGCCTTCCGTTCGCGGTTCGGCCCCACTCGAGCGACCGTCGAGCAGGTCAGCAACTTCCTGGACGACAGCGGTCTGAGCGTGACGGCCGTTGCCGCGGGCGCGTCGTTCATCGAGGCCAGGGGCAGCGTCGAGACGGTCCAGAAGGCCTTCGGCACCACCCTCGAGACGTACACGCTGAACGGGAAGACGTTCCGCGCGGCAGCCGCGGCTCCGTCGATCCCCTCCGGGCTGGGCAGCGAGGTGCTCGGGGTTTCCGGTCTGGCCAGCGTCAGCCAACTGATGACACCGGACAACACGGCCGTCGCAGGCGGCACAGCGGTTTCCGAGGCCCCTCCCAGTGACGCGTTCGTCAATGCGACACCGTGCTCGACGTATTTCGGTGAGAAGATCGCCACCGATCTACCGAAGGCCTACGGTTCGAAACAGCCCTACGTGACGTGCGGGTACCAACCCGCGCAACTGCAAGACGCCTACGGAGTCACCCGGGCGATCGCCCAGGGTCTCGACGGCAAGGGCGTGACGGTGGCGATCACCGATGCGTACGCCTCGCCGACCGCCCGCTCGGACGCGAACACCTACGCCAAGGCCCACGGTCAACCCATCCTCAAGGCCAACCAGTACACCGAACTGCTGCCCGGTTCCTACCAGTACGGCTATGACGACACGGTCAACGGAGACCAGTGCGGCGAGCAG
>JBPBQU010000222.1:0-5758 GCA_050955085.1 Janthinobacterium lividum
TCACCGACCTCTTCGCCCGACTCCTCGGAGTCGACGCCGACGGGCTGGCGGGACTGGCGCTGGCCGCGGGCCCCTCGGAAGGACCGGTACTCGTCGCCCACCTCGACGGTGAACGTAAACCCGATCTACCCGACGCGCGTGGGTTGCTCAGTGGCATCACCTCCGCCACGACCAGAGAGGAGATCGCCCGGGCCGCTCACGAGGGAGTACTGCTCGGCCTGATCGCGGGGCTGCAACACCTCGATCGCCTTGGCGTCGACACGTCCGGGCGCATGCTCATCGTCGGAGGGGCGTCGCGCTCGCGCGCCTACCGTCAACTGCTGGCCGACCTCGTGCAACGTCGTGTGCTGGTCCCCGACCCCGTAGACGCCGACGAGGCGAGCGCCCGCGGTGCGTGCATCCAGGCCGCGGCCGTGGCGGCCGGTAGCGACGTGCGTGAGGTGCGAGACGCCTGGCGGCCCGAAGTGGTCACCGCCATCGAGCCGCGTACCCCGCTCCGGGACCCCCGGGAGTCCTACGCTCGTGCCGCCGCGCTCAACGCCGAGTTCCACTCCGCCCGGTGAAGCGTCGGATCCGTCCCGCAGTTTCCGTCCCGCAGTTTCCGTCCCGCAGTTTCCGTCCCGCGGTTTCCGTCCCGCGGGGTTCACCCGTCGTCTCGACGCTGAGGAGCACACCATGACCGTTTCACCCACTTCCCCGGCCCCGGGCACCGAACGCCTGGACGCCGATGTCGATCTGAGCTTCCGCCTCGACGGGCGCACCACCCTGATCACCGGTGGAGCCTCCGGCATCGGCAGCGCCATCGCAGGGGCCTTCGCCGAGCGGGGTTCGCGCATCATCGTGGTGGATCTCGACGGGGACGCGGCGGCAAGGCGAGCCGCAGAACTCGGTCGGGATTCGATCGGGTTGCGCGGTGACGTGGCCGACCCGCGATCCGTCGAGGAGTTCGCCGCGGCCGCCGGAACGGTGGACGTATTGGTGACCTGCGCAGGCATCGTCGACCTCGCCCCCGCCGAGGACCTCGACCCGGCCGCCTTCACGCGGACGATCGCCATCAACCTCACAGGAACGTTCCTCACCGCCCAGGCCGTGGGCCGTCGCATGCTCGCCGCCGGTCGCGGCAAGGTCATCACGATGGCTTCGCAGGCGGCCTCGGTCGCTCTCGACGGTCACGCGGCCTACTGCGCGTCCAAGGCCGGTGTCGTGGGTCTCACCCGCGTGCTGGCCTCGGAGTGGGCCGGGCGCGGCGTCACCGCCAACTCGATCTCCCCCACGGTCGTCCTCACCGACCTCGGCCGCAAGGCGTGGGACGGCCCTCGGGGTGAGGCCGCGAAGGCGGCCATCCCCACGGGGCGTTTCGCGCTGCCGCGGGAGATCGCCGGCGCTGCCCTGTTCCTGGCGTCAGGAGCCTCCGACATGGTCAACGGCACCGACCTCGTGGTCGACGGTGGGTACACGATCCGTTGACGTGCTCACCTGAGCACCTCTTTTGACACGTGAGGGCGAACTCCCGCAAACTGACCGCCGCCTGTCCAGGAGCACGCGTTCCGCTGCGGCGCAGCTTCTCCGGGTCGGCACGGTCCTGATCGGGTATCCGGATATCTCGACCTGCTATCTAGAACGGCCACCGCGCGAACCGGAGAACCGATGACCATCCCCTCGTCAGAACAGAGGTGCAGAGTCGTGAGCAGTACGGCTACCGCGAGGAGCATCCATGAGCGGTCGGGCGCGGACCCCTCGTGAACGCGCCGGACGAGGTGGTGCTCGAATGCCGCGACCTCCACAAGTCCTTCGGCGGAGTGCCTGTGCTACGGGGCGTCTCGTTGTCGTTGCGCCCCGGCACGGTCACCGCCCTGGCGGGTGAGAACGGCGCCGGCAAGTCGACGATGATGAAGATCGCCGCCGGTCAGTACCGTGCCGACACCGGTCAGGTCATGGTTCGGGGTGAAGAACTGGTCGGTGGCAGTATCCGCGACTCCCACCGTCTCGGAGTGGCGATCGTGCCTCAGGAACTCGCCTCCATCGAGCACATGACCGTGTACGAGAACCTGTTCGTCGGTCGGGAACTCACCACGCGGTTGGGCACCCTCGACCGACGGGGGATGGCCGCCCGAGCCGCGCAGATGCTCGAGGTCTTCGGGGTCGACATCGACCCGGGAGCGCGCATGGGCACCCTGCCCGTGGGGTTGCAACAGATCGTCGAGATCGTCAAGAACTCCAGCCGGGGCGCCAAGGTCGTCCTGCTGGACGAACCGAGTTCAGCGATCTCCGAGCGCGAGGTCGAGGGCCTCTACCGCGTCGTGCGACAGTTGCGCGATTCCGGGGTGGCGCTGGTGTTCACGACCCACAAGATGGCTGAGATCCGCGACCTCGCCGACCGTGTCGTGGTCCTGCGCGACGGTGGTCTGGTACTCGACGAGGCGATGACGAGTGTCACCGATGACGACATCGTGACCGCGATGATCGGGCGCGAGCTGGAAGACCTCTTCCCCGACGTCCACACCGTGCAGGCGGAATCCGAACCCGTGCTCAAGGTCGAGGACCTGCGTGTCGTGGGTCAGTCCTCCGCGCTCTCCTTCCAGGTGCGGCGCGGGGAGATCCTCGGACTGGCGGGCCTGGTCGGTGCCGGTCGGACCGAACTGCTGGAGGGAGTGTTCGGGGTCCGCGCCACGACCGCAGGCCGGATCACCGTCGCCGGGCGCGACGTGCGCCGCAAGAGCCCGGCCGCCGCGATCACCGCTGGCATGGCGCTGGTACCCGAGGACCGCAAAAACGCGGGTGCGGTGATGGGTCTCAGTGTTCTCGACAACGGGACACTCCCCCGCCTCGCCAAGTTCAGCGTCGCGGGTTGGTTGCGCGGCAGGACGCGGAGTCAGCAGGTCGGGAAGGCCATGGACTCCGTCCGCCTGCGCAGCAGGGGTCTTTCCCAGGATGTCGGCACCCTCTCCGGGGGCAATCAGCAGAAGGTCGTCCTCGCGCGCTGGCTGACCGACCACGTCGACGTCCTCCTGTTGGACGAACCCACCCGGGGGGTGGACGTCGGCGCCCGATCCGAGATCTACCGGATCATCACCGAACTCGCAGACGCCGGTATGGCGGTCGTCATGGCCTCCTCCGACATGACCGAGGTGCTGGGCCTGTCGCACCGGGCCCTGGTCATGCGGGGCGGGGCGGTCGTGGGGGAACTCACCCGCGCGCAACTGCAGTCCCCCGACGTGCAGGAGACCATCTTCCGCCTCAGCTCCGGCCTTGCCCCCCGGGCAGACCACCTGACTCCCACGGACCGAGGAAACGCCTGACATGAGCACTACCGCCACGCCGGCCACGGCGGCCCCCCTACCGCGTCGCCGTTTCAGCCGGGACTGGATTCTCGCCCAGCTCATCCGTCGGGCCATGCTCATCGTGATGGTGCTGGTCATCGCGTTCTTCAGTTACCGCAGTCTGCGCTTCACCTCACCCGAGAACCTGCAGAACATCCTCATCGCCGCCGCGCCCTTCGCCCTCATCGCCCTCGGGCAGACGCTGGTGATCCTGACCGGTGGTATCGATCTGTCCGTGGGCAGCGTCATCGCCGTCTCCGCCATGACGTCGGCGGCGGTGGCGAAGGCGAACCCCGGTCAGGTCTGGCTGACTGTCCTGTCCGCGCTGGTCGTCGGCCTGATCGCCGGGTCCGTCAACGGCATCCTGGTCTCCCGCGTCGACGTCCCACCCTTCATCGCGACTCTGGGAATGCTGACGGCGGGGTCGGGGATCGCCTACGTCATCGGGGGCGGTGCCCCCATCAACGGTTTGCCGGCCGAGTTCGGGAGCATCGCGAACACCAAGGTCTTGGGCCTGCAGATCCCCGTCATCGTGATGATCCTCGGGATCATCGCCCTGGGTATCGTCATGCGCCGCACGTCGTACGGCATGCGTGTCTACGCGGTGGGCGGAAACCGCATCGCCGCCGAGATCGCCGGGGTCAACGCGCGCCGGACCCTCTTCAGCGTCTACGCCCTGAGCGGTGTGCTGGCAGGCCTTTCCGGGGTCATGCTCGCCTCCCGCGTCATCTCCGGGCCACCCAACCTGGGGCAGGGCTACGAACTGGATGCGATCGCCGCGGTGGTCATCGGCGGCGCCAGCCTCATGGGCGGGCGGGGGACGATCTGGGGCACCGCCCTGGGCCTCCTGCTCATCCAGACCCTCAACAACGGCCTCGACCTGCTGCTCGTCCCGGCCTACTGGCAAGACGTCATCAAGGGCGTACTGATCGTCGCCGCCGTCGCCGTCGACGTCTGGTCGACAAAGCGGCGGGCCTGACCCACAACATCCCCGCCCTACCCAGCTCTTCTCCCCTCGTCTCCCGATCGAAGGAAACCATCGTGTCGCAGCCCAACCCCAGCCCGTTGTCCCGTCGAACTCTCTTCTCCGCCACGTTCGGTGTCGGCGCCCTCTCCCTGGCCCTGTCCGCCTGCGGCGCCGGTGACCCGACCGCGAACTCGAGTGACAGTACGGCGGCGGGCGACGCGAAGAAGGTACGCATCGGCGTCAGCGTCTACGACATGAGCTCGTTCATCACCGCCGGCAAGGAAGGCATGCAGGCCTACGCCGACGCCAACGGCATCGAGATGCTGTGGAACTCCGCCGGCCTCGACGTCAACACGCAGGCGAGCCAGGTCGACCAGTACATCAATGCCGGGGTCGACGCGATCATCGTCGTACCCGTTCAGGCCGACTCGATGCAGCCGCAGGTCACCGCCGCGAAGGCGGCGGGCATCCCGATCCTCGCCGTCAACGCCGAGCTCAACTCCCCCGACATCTCCGGCAACGTGCAGCCCGACGACGTGGCGGCCGGTGCCGCCGAGATGCAGATGATGGCCGACGCCATCGGTGGCACCGGTGGGATCGTCGTGCTCCAGGGCCCCCTCGGCCAGTCCGGTGAGCTCTACCGGACGAAGGGCATCCAGCAGGTGCTGGCGAAGTACCCGGACATCAAGATCCTGGCTCAGGACACCGCGAACTGGAAGCGCGACGAGGCCGTCAACAAGGTGAAGAACTGGATCTCCGCCTTCGGCGCGGACCTCAAGGGCGTCGTGTCCGAGAACGACGACATGGGTCTCGGTGCCCTGCAGGCACTCAAGGAAGCCGGCATGACCATTCCCATCGTCGGGATCGACGGCATCGAGGACGGACTGAACGCCGTCAAGAGCGGTGAGTTCATCGGGACCATGCTGCAGAACGGCACGGTGGAGCTCTCGGCCGGGCTGGCGGTCGCCGCGGCGATCGCCAACGGTGAGCAGATCGACACGAAGCCGGTGTACAACATGCCGAAGATCACCAAGGCGAACGTGGACGTGGCCATCCAGCACGTCGTCACGGACCGCAAGGCCTTCCTGGCGCAGCTCCCCGACCTCACGGCAGCCAACCTCAAGACCGGCGACATCGCCGCTGAGGGCATCCCCAGCGCGTGAGTGCCGGACGGTTGACGGCGGCGAGAAGGTAGCCGGCGCCAGACGACCGAGTGGGGTGTGGTGGCCGGGTGTTGCCGGCGTGAGAGCAAGGAGGAGGGGCTCGTGGACACCACCGACGTGATCCGTCAGGGACGGGCCCAGGTTCGCCGACAGGCTGCGGCTCTCGCCGGGCTGGTCGACCAGCTCGACGAGACTTTCGCCGCCGTGGTGACGGAGGTGCTCTCCGTCACGGGGAAGGTCGTCGCCACCGGGGCGGGCACCTCCGGCGTCGTCGCGGAACGCTTCGCCCATCTGTTGTCGGTCTGCGG
>JBPBQU010000223.1:0-5728 GCA_050955085.1 Janthinobacterium lividum
TGACGCCCCGAGCCGGAGCCGGTCGCGTTGTAATTGATCGTCGCGTCGGAGCACTGCGCCTGGTAACCCGTCTGGATCACCTGGTCGATGGCGTTCTTCTGGGCACTGGAGCCCTCGCCATTCAGTGTTCCGCTCGCGCAGTCGATCGCAGCGGTGGAAGCGGACGCCGTCGACGACGCCGAGCTGCCGTCGGCGCTCGGAGCTGCCGGAGTGTTCTCGTCCGAACCACACCCGGCGAGGGCGAGAACGCCCACCGTGGCAATGCCGAGCAAGCGGGAGGTCTTCCAGAACGTCACTTCGGTCCCTTTCGAGGATCGCCGTCCCGGCCGGAGTTCCGGCCGAAGTCCCCGGAGTCGTGCTGCTCCGGTGCTCTGGACGCTAGGAGCGCCAGGTGACGGGGTTGCTCGGTGCGGGTGAACGGAGCGTGAACCGAGCGGGTCCGATCGCGACACGGGCGCGGTCCGGGTGGTGACCGGCGGGTGAATCGGTCCGTCCGGGGTTACGAGATGCCCCTGTGCGACCGATCGTCACCCGAGGTGACCCAAGGCGGCCGGGGCGGAGTCACCCGGCTCGTGCCCGGGTCAGGCCCGGTGTCGTTGCGCCGCGACGATGCGCGATCCGCTGCCCCGCCCGGTGACGTGGGCGACGACGAACTCGCCCTTGCCCAACTTCGCCAGCAGTTCCGCCTGCACGACGTCGTCGTCGGTGTGCGCGGCGAGGACCCCCTGCAGCAGCGGCAGCACGGGGCCGTGCGAACAGACGACCGCGCCACCCCCCGCAGCCAACAACCCGGTGACGACGTCGGCGGCGGCCTGTGGGTCGAGCGCGTGCGCGGCTTCCGTGAGCGACTCCTCCTCGAGCACGGGCAGATCGGTCAGCTCCGCGACGGGCAACACCGTCTGGACGCATCGCGCCCACGACGAGCTGACGACGCGGCGCAGGTCGAAGCAGGCCAGCAGTGGTGCGAGGTCACGGGACTGCACATGCCCGCGGTCCAGCAGTGGCCGCTCGGCGTCACTCGCGCGCCATTCAGTACGTTTGACCGCTCGCGCGTGGCGCAACACGATCATCGGCCACGTCACCGGTGGCAGCTCGTCTCCTGGGAGCGCCGCATCGAGGAGGGCGACGTCGTCGGGGTAGGTCAGCACCTCGCGCGCTCGCGCCGGCGTGACCCAGGCGGTGTCGTCGATCTCCGTGGGATCAGGGGTTGCCTCGGTCCCACCGGGACCGGGCCGGGCCAGCCAGTAACGCACCCGCTTGCTGCGGGTCGCGCCGGCACCGTCGATCACCCGGTAGTGCCGGGTGGGCAGGGGCTGCGAGAGGTACACCCGGATCCCCGTCTCCTCGGCCGTCTCACGCACGGCGGCGACGGCGGGAGGCTCTTTCGCCTCCAGTTTGCCCTTGGGCCACGACCAGTCCGCGGGGCGCGTCGCGGAGGCTGGGCGATGCACGAGCAGCACCTCGACCGAACCCGCCGCCGGCACGCTGTCCCCCGATTCCCCCGGCCGGACGACCACGCACCCCGCGGCTTCGATGTCAGCGTCTGCGAGGTCAATGTCTGCGGGGTCGGCGGCTGCGAGGTCAGTGTCTGAGGGGTCGGCGGCTGCGAGGTCGGCGCCCATGAGGTGGGCGCTGGCACCCGTCGTCGGTAGCGACGTCTCCGAGGGGCTGTTCACCGCCGGCGAGCGGTGGGACGGCGTCCGGGGCGGGTGGCGATCGTGTGCTCCTGCATGTCGACCAGCGGTTCACCGTCCTCGTCGAGGTGGTGCCGGGTCCACACCCCGTCCGCGCCGAGATGCCACGAACTGGTCGTGTCGCTCATGCACTCGTCGAGCATCGCCGAGATCTCCCGCACATGACGGGGGTCGGTGAGCCGGACGACGGCCTCGACGCGACGGTCGAGGTTGCGGTGCATCATGTCCGCGCTACCGATCATGGCGACGGGGTCACCACCGGAGGCGAACCAGAAGATCCGGCTGTGCTCGAGGAAACGTCCCAGGATGCTGCGCACCCGGATCCGTTCGCTCAACCCCGCCACACCCGGGCGCAGCGCGCAGATCCCACGGACCACGATGTCGACGTCCACCCCGGCCTGGGAGGCGCGGTAGAGGGACTCGATCAGCGCCTCGTCGACGATCGAGTTGACCTTGATCCGGACCCCCGCGGGCTGCCCCTGCCGGTGGTTCTCGATCTCGCGGTCCACCCGGTCGATGAGGCCCGTCCGCAGTGAACGCGGGGCCACCAGCAGACGCTTGTACGCCGTCTTCGGTGCGTAACCCGAGAGCTGGTTGAACAACCGGGTCAGGTCTTCACCGACCTGCTGGTCGTCGGTGAGCAACCCCATGTCCTCGTAGATGCGCGCCGTCTTGGGGTTGTAGTTTCCCGTCCCGACGTGACAGTAACGGCGCAGACCGCCCGCCTCCTGGCGCACCACGAGGCTGAGCTTGGCGTGCGTCTTGAGGCCCACCAGGCCGTAGACGACGTGCACACCCGCCTGCTCGAGCTTGCGCGCCCAGGTGATGTTCGCCTGTTCGTCGAAGCGGGCCTTGATCTCCACCAGTGCCAGCACCTGCTTACCCGACTCGGCGGCGTCGATGAGGGCGTCGACGATGGGGGAGTTGCCCGAGGTCCGGTACAGCGTCTGCTTGATGGCGAGAACCTTGGGGTCGGCCGCGGCCTGCTCGAGGAACGCCTGGACGCTCGTGGAGAACGAGTCGTAGGGGTGGTGCAGCAGGACGTCGCGGTTGCGGATCGCCGCGAACACGTCCGAGGGTTTCGCCGTCTCGGCACCGTCGGTGAGGTCACGGTGGGTGCGGGCCACGAACTTCGGGAACTTCAGTTCCGGACGGTCGATGTCGGCGATGCCGCCCAGACCACGGAGGTCGAGGGGTTCGGGCAGTTCGTACACCTCGGACTCCTGGACCCCGAGTTCGCGCACCAGCAGCTCGCGCACGGTGGTGTCGATGTCGGAGGCGACCTCGAGGCGGACGGGCGGCCCGAACCGACGGCGCAGGAGCTCTTTCTCCAGCGCCTGCAACAGATTCTCGGCGTCGTCCTCCTCGACCTCGAGGTCCTCGTTGCGGGTGACGCGGAAGGTGTGGTGCTGCACCACCTCCATGCCCGGGAACAATTGGTCGAGGTGGACCGCGATGACGTCCTCGAGCGGCACGAACCGCGCCGAGTGGGAATCGTCCCCCTCGGCGGACTCGACGGCCACGAACCGGGGCAGCAGTGGCGGCACCTTGACCCGCGCGAAATGCTCCTTGTCGGTGGTGGGGTTGCGCACCACCACGGCCAGGTTGAGCGAGAGCCCGGAGATGTAGGGGAACGGGTGCGCCGGGTCGACGGCCAGCGGCGTCAGCACCGGGAACACCATGTCGCGGAAGAACCCGTGCAGGCGGACCTGCTCCCCGACGGCGAGCTCGTCCCAGCGCACGATCGTGATCCCGGCTTCGGCCAATGCCGGCCGGACACCTTCGAGGAACGCGCTGGCGTGCCGTTCGGCGAGTTCGTGGGCGCGCTCGGAGGTTGCCACCAGCACCTCGCGCGGTTCCAGGCCGCTGGCGGCGGTGACGGCCAGCCCGGTCGCGATGCGCCGCTTGAGCCCAGCGACGCGGACCATGAAGAACTCGTCGAGGTTGGTGGCGAAGATCGAGAGGAACCTGGCCCGCTCGAGCAGGTGCGTGGCGGGGTCCTCGGCCAGTTCGAGCACCCGCTCGTTGAACGCCAACCACGACACCTCGCGGTCGGCGAAGCGGTCCTCGGGCAGCGCGGGTGATTCCTCCGCCGTGCTGAGCGCGGGAAGGGGAGCGGCCGTGGCTGCGCGGGGCGTCGAGCGGGTGGGGGCCGTCATGGCGACATCCTGCCACCGCGGGGCGGACCCGCAGGTGGGTGCGGTACCGCACGGGGTGGGCGCGGGTAGCGGGCGGGGGGCTCGGGGAACGCGCTGTGCCGGCCTCGGGTCAGTTCCAGCTCAGGTGGGGTCGGGTGAGCGGTACTGCACGTCCACGGCCGCGCGCTCGAATCCGAGCTTCGTGTAGAGGCGCAGGGCCGCGGCGTTGTCACCGTCGACGTACAGCTCGACCCGTGCGGGGGCTGCGGGCTGCGCCGCCACGGCGTGCAGACCGCGCACCAACAACGCCCGGCCCAGACCCCGTCCACCGCGGCCGGGGGCCACGCCGAGGACGTACAACTCAGCCAGGTGTTCCTCGACCTTCATCCAGCAGAAACCGAGCAGCTCACCGTCCAGCTCCGCAAGCAGGAAGACGGCCTGGTCGAACCACGGCTCGCGTCGGCGCACCAGTAGGTCCTCGAGCCTCCACCGGCCCTGTTCGGGATGACCCGCGAAGGCCGCGGCGTTCAGCGCCACCCAGGCCTCGTCGTCGACGTCGCCGACGAAGGGGCGGACCACGACACCGGCGGGCAGGTCCGGTTCGTCGAGCGCGTCGAGCCCCGCCATGGCTCGATCCAGGCGGAGCAGTTCGCGCGCGCGCGTCCACCCCGCCGAGGTGGCCAGGGCGAGGGCACCGGGGGTGTCACCGTGCGACCACAGGAGGGTGGGGACATCGTCGGCGAGAGCGCTGACCTCGCTGAGCAGCGCGGCGCCCAGACCACGGCGGCGCCACGCGGGGGCGACGAGGAGCTCACCCTCCAGCTGTCGCCCGAGTACGTAGGGCCGGGTTCGGTCCAGTGCGCACACCAGCTGGGCGTACCCCGCGAGGTCGGAGCCCTCGCGGTGCAGGACGTGCGTCACCTCGCCCCCACCGGTGCGCAGCCGCAGCAGGGCATCCTCACTGAGCGAGCTGGCCCCGTCGACGCGCGAAGCGGCCTCGGCCAGCTCCCGCACGGCACGCTCGGTGTCACCGTCGACGACGCCCGTGGTGCGGGTCGTCGACACCCCCGAAGGGGCCCGCTCGGAGGGCTCAGGGTCGGAGGGCTCAGGGTCGGAAGGTGTGGGCCTCACCGGAGTGGGGGGAACGGGCTGCGCACGGCGCGTGGCCCCCGTAGGTCGGGTGATTGTTCGGACCTGCCGCCCGCGACGTCGGCACCGTCATCCGGTTCGGCGGGGTCGTCGGAGCCGAGCCCGTCGAAGGGTCCGAGGCTGTCGTCGAGGTCGAGGCCGTCCTCGGCGTCCCGACCGCTGGCGACGAAGCGATAACCGACGTTGCGCACCGTGCCGATGGCGTTCTCGTGCTCGGTCCCGAGCTTGGCGCGCAACCGACGGATGTGGACGTCGACGGTGCGGGTGCCCCCGAAGTAGTCGTAACCCCAGACCTCCTGCAGCAGCTGGGCCCGGGTGAACACCCGGCCAGGGTGCTGCGCCAGGTGCTTGAGGAGCTCGAACTCCTTGTACGTGAGGTCCAGGTGCCGCCCGCGCACGCGCGCCGAGTAGGCGGCTTCGTCGATGACGACGTCGCCCGCGCGGATCTCGGTGGGCGCGGTGCCCTCGGCCTCGTCGGCGGTGCGCCGCAGCCGGCCCGCGGCGAGGCGCAGCCGGGCGTCCAGCTCGGCCGGTCCGCACGTGTCGAGGAGGATGTCGTCGGCGCCCCAGTCGGCCGCGACCGCCGCCGTGCCGCCCTCGGTGAGGACCAGCAGCAGGGGCTGCGACAGGCCCGTCGTGCGCAGCAGCCGGCACAGGGAGCGTGCCGCCGCGAGCTCGCGGCGGCCGTCGACGAGCACCGCGTCGGACGTCGGCTCGTCCACCAGCACGGACGCCTCCGCCGGCAGG
>JBPBQU010000224.1:0-5723 GCA_050955085.1 Janthinobacterium lividum
AACTCGCCGAGGTCGCCGACCGCGAGATCGTGGTCGTGGGGTGGGGCGAGGACGTCGTGGCGCGCGACATCAACTACCTTCCGCGGTTTCGGGGTGCGGCGGAACGCGCCGCGTCCCGGCACGGCGTGCCGTTGCGCTGGTGCGGCGTGCCCCGTGGCGCCGCCGCCACCGAGGCAGGGCTCGACGAGATCCTCGGGTCGCACCGCCCCGGGCTGCTGCTCGCGAGTTCCGTCACCGAGGCCATGAATGCCCTGTACCGCAGGGGTTTACGTCCCGGCGTCGACCTCGACGTGGTCGCCCTCGCCACCCACGCCGAAGCGGAGGCGTTCCCGACGCCTCTCACGGCGGTGTCCACCCGACCGCGCGACGTGTCCAGGCAGGCGACCGACTGGCTGTTCACGTTGCTCGATGACCCGTCGGCGCCGGGCGAGATCCGCCTGGTGCCCGCCGAACTGACCCGCCGAGGGTCTGTGCGACCGGCACGCGACACCCGAGGCTGACCGAAGCGGACATCTGCACCCGCAGACGTCCGACCACTGTCGATACGCATCGACGAAACCCACGTCGTCGTGGGACGAGAAGAGGAACGACATGGCTCGACGAGGAACCGTGCCCGCCGGACTGGCTGCGCTGCTGGCCCTGCCCCTGGTGCTCAGCGCGTGTGGCGGTGGCAGCGACAGTGGGGGTTCGACCTCCGGTGACGCCGGCACCCTGCGCGTCCTGGACTACTACAACGACGATCCCAACAAGACGGTGTGGGGAACCGCCCTGGACGCCTGTGGCACCGAGGTGGGGGTGAAGGTCCAGCGCGAGAGCGTCCCCGGTGAGAGCCTCATCCAGAAGGTGTTGCAGCAGAGCTCGTCGCACACGTTGCCGGACGTCCTGATGCTGGACAACCCGGATCTGCAGCAGATCGCGGCGTCCGGTGCGCTGGCTCCGTTGGGGGACTACGGAATCAGCACCGACGGGTACGCGAAGGGCGTCGTCGACGCCTCCACCTACCAGGGTGAGCTCTACGGTCTGCAGCCGGTCACCAACACCATCGCGTTGTTCTACAACAAGAAGATCTTCGCAGCGGCCGGTCTGCAGCCACCCACCACCTGGGACGAACTCAAGACCACCGCCGCCGCGCTCACCTCGGGCGACCAGTACGGGGTCGCGTTCTCGGCCATCAACAGTTACGAGGGGACCTGGCAGTTCCTGCCCTTCATGTGGTCCAACGGTGGGGACGAGAAGAACATCGCCACCCCGGAGACGGCCGGTGCGCTGCAGTTGTTCGTCGACCTGGTGAACTCCGGGTCCGCCTCGAAGTCGGTCGTCACCTGGGGCCAGGCCGACCTCGCCGACCAGTTCAAGGCCGGCAACGCCGCCATGATGGTCAACGGCCCGTGGAACTTCGGGTCGCTGGCTGAGCAGGCCGATCTCGACTACGGCGTGGTGCCGATCCCCGCTCCGACGGCGGGTGGGAAGGTCATCTCCCCCTTCGGAGGTGAGACCTGGACCGTTCCCAACACGGGGGACAAGACCAAGCAGGCCACCGCGGCCAAGTTCGTTCAGTGCCTGAACTCCGACGAGAACATGGTCAAGGAGTCCGTCGGCACGAACACCGTGCCCACGAAACCGGCACTGTCGGCGAAGGCGGTCGAGCAGGTCCCGGCACTGGAGTCCTTCTCGGCCCAGGTCCCGGACCTGCGGGCCCGCACCGGTGAACTCGGGGACAAATGGCCGGCCGCGGCGACCAAGATCTACACCGCCGTCCAGAGCGCCCTCGTCGGCGGCATGACGCCGGAGGCCGCTCTGCAGCAGGCGCAGGATGGCTGACGCGGTGGCGCACGCGACACAGTCGGGGCGCGTCCCGGCCGGGGAGAACGTGTCCCCGGCACGGGCGCCCCGTGGGGGCAACGACCGGCTCCGCACCCGTCTGGTCGAGGTGGCCTTCATCGTCCCGGCCGTGGTGTACCTCGTCCTGTTCTTCGGTTACCCGATCGCCAAGAACGTCCTCATGGGTTTCCAGGAGTACACGACCCGCACGTTTTACACCGGTGAGGCCCCCTGGGTGGGTTTCGCGAACTACGCCCGGGTCCTGGGTTCGTCGGTGTTCGACCGGGCCGTGCTCAACACGGTCCTGTTCACCCTCGGTTCCCTCCTCGGGCAGTTCGTGCTGGGAATGGCGATCGCGCTCTTCTTCCACCGCCGCTTCGCCCTGTCCGGGTTCCTGCGCTCGCTCATCCTGCTGCCCTGGCTGATCCCGATGATCGCCGCGTCGGCGGTGTGGCGCTGGATCCTGGACACCGATCACGGTGCGCTGAATCAGGTGCTCGGGGGACTGCCCCTGATCGGTGGCAGTCCCGACTGGCTGACGAGCACGACGCTGGCGCTGGTGGCCGTCATCGGGGTCAACATCTGGCTCGGGATCCCCTTCAACATGACCCTGCTCTACGGGGGGTTGCAGGAGATCCCGGAGGAGCTCTACGAGGCGGGGGCCCTCGACGGGGCGACCGGTTGGCGGGCGTTCCGGAACATCACCTGGCCCATGCTGCGTCCGGTCGTGACGGTCACGCTCGTCCTCGGCGTGGTCTACACGCTCAAGGTCCTCGACGTGATTCTCGGGCTGACGAACGGTGGCCCGGCGAACTCGACCCAGACCATCTCGACGTTGTCCTACATGACGTCCTTCAAGGAGTTCGACTTCGGTGCGGGCGCGGCCCTGGGCAACATCCTCATCGTCATCTCGCTCGTGTTCGCCGTCGTCTACCTGCGGCTCAACCGCCGCGCCGTGGACGAGTGAGGGGATCCCATGGCCATCACCACTCTCGACATCCAGAGCAAACCGTCCGTGTCACCCGTACGGCCACCCCGCCGGTGGGGTCACACCGCCGTCGGCATCGTCATCATCGCGTTCATGCTGTTCCCGCTGTACTGGATGCTGAACGTCTCCTTCCAGCCCGCCGGTGGTGCCGTCTCCACCCCCTGGCTGCCGTTCGACTTCACCCTCGACGGTTACGCCACCGCGTTGCGGGAACAGAGCCGAAACCTGACCACCAGCCTGCTGGTCGGGCTCGGCAGCGTCGTGTTCAGCCTCATCATCGCGACCCCGGCCGCCTACGCCATGGCCCAGTTCCGGCTCGGGCGATGGGCGACGATCGTTTTGTTCGGGATCCTCATCACCCAGATGGTGCCCGGGATCGTCGTCGCCAACGCGCTCTACAGCGCCTACAGCGATCTCGGCCTGCTCAACACGATCGGTGGGTTGATCCTCGCCGACTCCGCGGCCGGGGTGCCGTTCTCGATCATCGTCATGCGCGCCTTCATGGGTGGGATCCCGAAGTCGATCATCGAAGCCGCCTACGTCGACGGCGCCGGCCACGTCCGTGCGTTCCTCTCCATCGTGTTGCCCATGAGCCGAAACGCGCTCATCACCGCCGGGTTGTTCACGTTCCTCTTCGCCTGGGGTGACTTCCTGTTCGCCCTGACCCTCACCACGACCGACCAGGTCCGACCCATCACTCTGGGCCTGTACTCCTACATCGGCACCTTCGTCAGCGACTGGTCACCCATCATGGCGACCGCCGTCCTGTCGTCGCTGCCCGCCATCGCCCTGCTCGTCGTCGCCCAGCGCTATGTCGCTGCCGGTGTCACGGGTGGGGCCGTCAAGTCCTGAGGAGAACCCCGTGAACAACTACCCGACCGACCCGATCCGCGTCACGGTGTGGGGTGAGAACCGCCACGAGAAACTCGAACCGGAGGTCGCGCAGCGCTACCCCGACGGCATGCACGGCGCCATCGCCCAGGGGATCGAGGTCAACCTCGGAGCGGGCGTCGTCGTGCGCACCGCGACGTTGGACGACCCCGAACACGGTCTGAGCGAGGAGGTCCTGCGCGAGACCGACGTCCTCACCTGGTGGGGGCACGCGGCGCACGCCGAGGTGTCCGACGAGGTCGTGGACCGGGTACACCGTCACGTCCTCGCGGGGATGGGCCTGATCGTCCTGCACTCCGGGCACTGGTCGAAGATCTTCGGCAAGTTGATGGGGACCTCGTGCACGTTGCGCTGGCGTTCCGCGCACGATCGGGAACTCGTCTGGACGGTCGACCCGACGCACCCCATCGCGCAGGGGATCCCGCATCCGATGATCATCGAGGAGGACGAGATGTACGGGGAGTTCTTCGACATCCCCGCGCCCGACGAACTCGTCTTCATCTCCTCCTACTCCGGTGGCGAGGTGTTCCGTTCCGGCTGCACCTTCAAGCGTGGCCACGGCAAGATCTTCTACTTCAAACCCGGTGACCAGGACTACCCCGTCTACTTCCACGAGGGGGTGCGCATGGTCATCTCCAACGCCGTCCGGTGGGCACTGACCGTCCGACCCGAGCGCACCGAGCCGGTGCTGCTGCGTTACGAGACCGAGGACTTCTACACCGGTCACGGTTACGGTGGCGCCCTCTCGGTCGAGGCACAGCAGGCGGGGGCACAGCAGGCGGGGACCCAGCAGGTTGCGTCCCCGCAGGTGCGAGAGCACGGGGCGGCCGAGTCGGAGACCGCGGAGTGACTCCGGTCAAGGTGATCCTCGTCGGTGCGGGCGGGATGGGGAAGGCGTGGTTGTCCACGATCATCGCCGACCCCGACGTCGAACTAGTCGGGGTCGTCGACCTCGACCTCGCGACGGCGCAGCAGGCCGTCGCCGATGCCGGGGTCTCCGATGTCGCGTTGGGACGTGACGCCGTCGAGCTCGCCGCGTCCACGGGGGCCACGGCCGTGATCAACGTGACGGTGCCGCGCGCCCATCACCCGGTCACGACCGCGGCGTTGTTCGCGGGGTTGCCGGTCCTGGGGGAGAAACCCGTCGCCGACACCGTCGCGCAGGGGTTGTCGCTGGTGGCGGCGGCCGAGGCGAGCGGGCAGTTGTTCGTCGTGAGCCAGTCGCGGCGCTACAACCCGCAGGTGTTCGCGTTCAAGGAGCAGGCCAGGGCGCTGGGTGAACTGGGTGTCCTCACGACGGAGTTCTACAAGGCGCCGCACTTCGGGGGTTTCCGCGAGGAGATGGCGCACGTCCTGCTCGTGGACATGGCCATCCACCCCTTCGACACGGCGCGGTTCCTGCTCGACGCCGAACCGGTGTCGGTGTACTGCGAGGAGTACAACCCGGCGTGGAGCTGGTACGCGGGTGACGCGGCGGCGTCGGCGATCTTCGAGATGACCGGTGGGCTGCGTTACGTCTACACGGGGTCCTGGTGCGCGCCCGGGCAGGAGACCTCCTGGAACGGGTCCTGGCGGTTGTCGGCCGCGACGGGCAGCGCGACGTGGAACGGCGACGACGCTCCCGTGCTGGACGCCGAGCCTGCGCTGACCCCAGCCGCCGCCACCGACCCGGGGGACGGGATCGCCGGTTCGCTGGCCACGTTCGTCGCCGCGCTGCGCGGCGGGGCGACGCCGATGGGTGAGGTGCACGAGAACGTCCTCAGCCTCGTCATGGTCGAGGCGGCGATCGAGTCCTCGACCACGGGCGCGCGGGTGCGGGTGGACGACGTCCTGGAACGCGCCTACACGCAGGCGCTGGCCGAGGAGCAGCGCGAGGACGTGCGCGCGGTGCTCGAGTCGTGGACCTCCGTCCGCACCGCCCTCACCGGGGGTGCCGCGGGGGGTGTCGCCGGGGTGCGGGCTGTTCCGCACTCCTGAACCGGTCAGTACGATCCCCGCAACGACAAGGAGGTCTCGATGCCCC
>JBPBQU010000225.1:0-5657 GCA_050955085.1 Janthinobacterium lividum
AGCACTGGCGACTCACTCCATTCCCCTCGGTAGCACACCGATGGTGATTGCAGGCACCCGATAAGGAGCAACGATCATGCGCAAGGTCAACCATCCCCAGCGGACTCCCGCCGACCTCAAGACCTATGAGGGGCGCACGCTGCCCCGCCAGGACGAGGACGTCGACGACCAGGGACTGGCCTTCGACATCGCCACCTTGATGAACCGCCGCCGGGTCTTGGGCGTGCTTGGGCTCGGGGCAGCGGGTTTCGGGCTGGCGGCATGCGGAGCTGACGACACCGCGTCCTCGACCGCGGCTTCGACGACGGCGAGTTCGACGGCCACGAACGCATCCGACCTCACCGAGATCCCGGACGAGACGGCCGGCCCGTACCCGGGAGACGGTTCCAACGGCGCCAACGTCCTCACCGAGAGCGGAGTCGTGCGCAGCGACATCCGTTCCAGCTTCGGCACCTCGACCACGATGGCGGAAGGGGTGCCGATCACCCTGACCATGAAGATCGTCGACATGGCCGAGGGGGACATCGCCTTCGAGGGTGCCGCCGTCTACGTGTGGCACTGCAATCGCGACGGGAACTACTCCCTCTACGCCAGCGGGTTGGAGAACGAGAACTACCTGCGCGGGGTGCAGGTCGCCGACGCCGACGGCAACGTCACCTTCACGAGCATCTTCCCGGCCTGTTACTCGGGCCGGTGGCCGCACATCCACTTCGAGATCTACCCCGATGTCGACAGCATCACCGAGGCGGGTAACGCCATCGCCACGTCTCAGCTCGCGATGCCCCAGGACGTCGCCGACGTCGTGTTCGCCACCACCGGTTACGAGAACTCCGTGAAGAACCTCTCCCAGGTCACCCTCGCCGGTGACAACGTCTTCGGCGACGACAGCGGTGCGACCCAGACGCCCACCGTCACCGGTGATGCGACCAACGGCTACGTCCTGACCCACACGATCGGCGTCGACACCTCCACGACCCCCACCGCGGGATCGGCTCCCGCGGGTGGTGGGGGCGGAGCGGGCGGTGGTCCGGGCGGAACCCCGCCCACCGACATGGCCAGCGCCCGCCCGACCTCGGCCTGACGTCGCGTCGTAGGCTCACCGCGCCGACGGCGTCGTCGGCAGCACTCGGCGATGGGATCTCGAGATGGCACTGCGCGTCCTCTTCCTCGGCGGCACCGGAATCATCAGTTCCGCGTGCGCGGCGCTCGCCCTCGAGAGGGGCGTGGACCTCACGGTCGTCACCCGCGGCGGGACCACGGCGAAGCGTCCGCTGCCGGGCGGGGTGCGCGCCCTGACCGCGGACGTGCGCGATCCGCTCGCACTACGCAAGGCGTTGGGGGATCAGGAGTTCGACGCCGTCGTGGACTTCGTCGCCTTCACCCCGGAGCACGTCCGCGACGACATCGAGACGTTCACCGGCCGTACCGGGCAGTTCGTGTTCATCTCGTCCGCCTCGGCCTACCAGAAACCCGTCGCGCACCTGCCGATCACCGAGTCGACGCCGTTGCGCAACCCGTGGTGGCAGTACTCGCGCGACAAGATCGCCTGCGAGGACGTCCTCACCGCGGCTTACCGGGACGGGGATTTCCCGGCCGTCGTCGTGCGGCCCAGCCACACCTACGACAAGACGTCGCTGCCCGTGGACGGGGGCTGGACGACCATCGACCGGATGCGTCGCGGGAAGCCCGTCGTCGTGCACGGGGACGGCACGTCGTCGTGGGTGCTCACCCACCACAGCGACTTCGCCAGGGGGTTCGTCCCGTTGCTGGGTGAACCGGCCGTCGTCGGCGAGGCCGTGCACATCACGGGCGACGAGGTCCTCACCTGGGACGGCATCCACGCGCGCCTCGCCGCGGCCGCCGGCGTCGAGAATCCAGTCCTCGTCCACGTGCCCTCGGACGCGATCGCCCGCGAGGACCCCGACGGCGCAGCGGGTCTGCTGGGGGACAAGGCGCATTCGGTGATCTTCGACAACACGAAACTCAAGCGGCTCGTCCCGGGTTTCGCCGCCACCACGAGCTACGCCGTTGGTGCGCGGGAGACGGTGGCGCATCACGACGCCCACCCCGAGCTGCAGGTCGTCGATCCCGGCGTCGAGGCGCTACAGGACCGGCTCGTCGCCCGGTGGGGGAGTGCCTGAGCGATCGAAGCTCGATCACCGGGGGGCTCGACCACCGGGGGGCCCGATCACCGCGGGAGCTGGACGCCCCGCGGTGATCGAGCCCGCCGCGACGGGGGAGAAGCCAGGGTCGGTGCGGCCGCAGGGATCAGGAGTTCGCGGCCACGCCGCCGTCGTCACCCGCGCCGAGGCCGGGGGGCAGCTCCCCGAAGCTCTTGCGGTACCAGAGCGCCGCCTGCCGCTCCACGATCAGGCGCGTCAGGCCGATGACCGCGCCGGAGGCCAGCGCCCAGATGATCGCTTCCTTCCAGGCGACGTCGGGGTCCTCCGGGTTGTCCGGCGGCGGGGTCTTCACCACCGTCACCCACGCCTTCTTGGTGATGCGGCTCGCGACTGCCGTCGCGATGATGCCGGCGCCGGGGCCGACCAACTTCCACAGGAACGAACTCATGGCCGGAACCCTGCCCTACAGCAGGTTCAGGAGCCAACCCAGCACCGGCGACAGGGCCGCGGCGGCCCCACCGAACACGGCCACGATGAGGACCACGGTGATCAACCGGACGCCGCGCGACGGTCCGCCGTCAGGGCCCCGCATCATCCTCAGCACCCGGCCATTGTGCCGTGGGTGCGGGTGGCGTCGTCGAGTCACCGTCCAGGACCCGGGGGCGGACGAGCGACCGGGTGACCGGGTCGATCTGCCCGCTGATGTGAGCCGTCGCCCACGGGCAGCACGACTGCTAACTTGGCCGCCACACGACAGGGGAGCGTCGCAGGGCGCTGAGAGTGCGGACATCCGCAGACCCTCGAACCTGATCCGGCTCACCCCGGCGTAGGGAGTCGGGCCGTCCTCGACTCGTGGCGACACCCGCCACGGGTCCCCCTCCTGACATCAGGAGGACCACCATGAGCACCACGTCTCGTACCAGCGCCCCGTCCACCCGGCGCACCGTGCGCTGGCGCAGCGTCGACCTCCTCACCGCCGCCGTCCTCGGCGTCGCGTTCGGTGTCGTCTTCTGGGGGTGGGACGTCCTCTACCTGGCGGTCCAGCCCGTCTTCACCGCCCTACCCCCGCTCTCGGGGATCCTGGGCGGCGTCTGGCTGTTGCCGGCCGTCGTCGGCGCCTTGATCATCCGTCGTCCCGGTGCCGCACTGCTCGCCGAGATGGTCGCGGCCTCGGTCGAGGCGCTGCTCGGCAACTACTGGGGGGCCGGTGTCCTGGTCTCCGGTGTGATCCAGGCGCTCGGTGTGGAACTCGTCGTCGCGACGTTCCGGTGGCGGCGCTGGGGTGTCCCCGTGGCCGTCCTCGCCGGGATGCTCGCGGCCGCCCTCGAAGGTGTGTACGAGATGTTCGTCAACTACGCCGACACCTGGGCGACGGGTTACCGGCTGGTCTACATCGGCGCCTTCGTCGTCTCCGGCGCGGTGATCGCCGGGGTCGGTGGCCGGGCGATCGTGCGGGGCCTCGCCCGGTCGGGGGCGCTGTCGGCGTTCGCCGTCGGCCGCGAACGCCCCCGTGGCTGACCTCCGGATCCGCGGGCTCAGCGTCACCCCGCCGGGTGCGGCTGCGCCCGTCCTCGCCGACATCGACCTCGATGTCCCGCACGGGCAGCGCGTGCTGCTCGTGGGGGCCAGTGGGTGCGGGAAGTCGACGTTGCTGCGGGCGCTCGCGGGGGTGCTGGAGCACGACGCAGCCCCCGGGCAGGATCCAGACCAGGCCTCAGGTGTCACGGGTGAGGTCCTCGTCGACGGCCGCCCCACCCGCCCGGGGGCGGTCGGACTGTTGCTGCAGGACCCCGTCGACGCCGTCGTCGCGGCCACTGCTGGGCGGGACACGGCGTTCGGGCCGGAGAATCTCGCCCTGCCCCGCGAGGAGGTGTGGCGCCGGGTCGGGCAGGCCCACGCCGCCGCGCAGTTCCACGCCGGGCGCGATCGCGAGGTGGTGACCCTGTCGGGGGGTGAGCGGCAACGGCTCGCGCTCGCCGGGGTCCTTGCCCTGCACCCACCCGCCCTGCTCCTCGACGAACCGACGTCGATGCTCGACGCACCCACCGCCCGCTACGTGCGTGCGGCGCTGCTCACCGCCGCGAACGACCGGACCCTGCTCGTCGTCGACCACGACCTCGCGGGGTGGGCCGACCACGTCGACCGCGTGCTCGTCCTCGGCCGCGACGGTCGCCTCATCGACGACGGGACGCCCGCGGAGGTGTTCCGGCTGCGCGGCCAGGCCCTGAGCCGAAACGGGTTGTGGCTACCGGGTGCCGCAGCCCCGCAACCTCTCGACGTCGCCTCGGAGCTCCTTGAACCGACGGTGACGGTGGCGGGGGAGGTGTTGCGCGGCAGGCAGATCGGGCTCGTCCGTCGACGTCGGGGATTGCGACCCAGCGCTGCCGCGGCGGTGCTGACCGACGTGGACGTCACGCTGGGTGCGGGGCGGGTGCACGCCCTCGTGGGGGTGAGTGGCTCCGGGAAGTCGAGCCTGCTGCGGGTCCTCGCCGGCCTCGAACGAGTGACCTCGGGAGATCTCGGTGCGAGTCGGGAGTTGGCCGCGGGGTTGCGCGGGGTGCCCGCGCGGTGGCCCTCGCGCGAGCTCGCGCGCCGCGTCGGGTGGGTCCCGCAGACCCCCGAACACGGTTTCGTCCGTGCCACCGTGCGGGAGGAGGCCGCCGCCACCCCGACCGCACTGGGTTTCGGGGGGGAGCGGGCCGACGCGCTCCTCGAGGCTCTCGGGTTGTCCCACCGTGGCGACGTGAACCCGTTCCAGCTCTCGGGCGGCGAACAGCGTCGGTTGGCGCTGGCCGGTTCGCTCGCGGCCGGCCCTGCCCTGCTGTCGGCCGACGAACCGAGCGTCGGGCAGGACCGGGGTACGTGGGCCGTCGTCGCCGGGTTGCTGCGTTCGGCGGCCCGGGCGGGGGTCGCTGTCGTCGTCAGCAGCCACGACGAACTACTCGTGGGGACGGTCGCCGATGACGTGCTGAGGTTGCACGACGGGAGGGTGGCCGAGCCGCTGCGGAAGGCGTCATGACCCACCCCGACGAGACCGCCGACCTCACGTCCGGGCCCTCCTCCCGGCAGCCGGTGCTCCACGGTCGTGACCAGTGCTCGGTGGACGGGTCCGTGCACGGCGCCGAGGAGGAGCCGGTGCTCGACGGGGGAGTCCCGCCCACCCCCGCGCAACGTCGTAGCACCGGCCCCGGTCCGCTGGTGCGGCACTGCGGTCCGCTGCCGTTGCTGGTGGTCTCCCTGCTCGCCGTGCCCGCGTCTCTGACGGTGCACAGCTGGGGGGCGGGGCTCGCCGGGGTTCTCGCCGTGCTCGGGTGCCTGCCGTTCGTCGTGGGCGCCTGGCGCGGACTCCCACGCCGACTGTTGACCCCACTGATCGCGGCGCTGTCCGTGGGCTGGTCGACGTGGCTCGTGGGCGATCAGGACGAGCCGCTCCTCGCGGCGGTCACCGCGGTGCTGCGCCTGCTCGTCCTGGTCCTCCCGGGGGCCTTGCTGCTGGCCTGGCTGGACCCCGACGAAACTGGTGACCACCTCGCG
>JBPBQU010000226.1:0-5282 GCA_050955085.1 Janthinobacterium lividum
GTCGGACAACCCGCGCAGGACGCGCCACAGGACGACGAGGGCAGCCCCGACGGCGCATGCCACCAGGGTGTCGGCGGGGCCGGTCGTGCCGAGCGACGTCAGACCCACCCCGATGGCCGCGGCCGAGGCGAGCGGGCTACCCACAGCGCGCGCCCGGGGTCCCGCGGCCGACAACGCACCGGCCACGGCCACGGCGGGCAGCAGGACGGCGAGTCCCCACCACGGCGACCGGGTCGCGACCACCTGCCCCAGCCACATGACGACGACGACGGCCGGGGCGAACCACGCCAGCACCCGCAGGTCGGCACGCAGCGATCCCCCGAAGGCACCGAGGAGGGTGAAGAGAGCAGCCAGCGCCGCGAGCACGGCAGCGATTCCGGACCCGAGAGCCAACGCGGCCACCACCGCGAGAGCGAGCAGGAGGAGCACACCCGCCCCCAGCCCGAGACGCAGCCGAAGCGGACGACCCGGCGTGGAGGCCAACTGATCGCCGAACCAGCTCCGAGCACTCACCGCCGCGTCACCGGTCGAAAGCCACCATCAGTTCGACGACGCGGTCGAGAAACGCGTCGACGGGCGCCTCGCGGTAACCGCGCCGGCCACGGCGGGGGCGGAACAGCACACCCCGCACGTCGCCCACCTGCAACCGGGGGCCGCCGCGTAGGTGTTCAGCGAGGAGGTCACACATCGCGTCGACGTCGCGGGGCCGATAACCACGGCTCACCCCGCGAGCCCGGGGGAAGCGTTCACGGCTCGGCTCACCGAGGCGACCGTGTACGGCCGCGGACAACGCAGCCTGCCGCTGCGCCCACTGCTGCTCGTCCACCCCACGGGCACGGTTGCGTTCGCGACGGACGAGGCGGTCCTCGAGTTCCGCGAGCAGGGCGTCGGTGGCGTCCACGTCGTATCCGCCCAACTGCGAACCGAAACCCACGGCACGTACCTGCGCCGAGGTGACCCGCCCGGCCGGCACCGCACGGCTCAGGTGATCGACGAAGAGGTCGACCTCGCGGACGCGATAACCACGCCGCAGACCACCCACTCGGGCCGGGCGCTGCTCGAGCGAGGACGCGGGACCGTCGCTGCTGGCGGCCCCCAGGCTCACAGAACTGGGCTCCGGCCCGGCTCCACCGGGCCTATCGCCGCGAGCTGCCCGCAGGCCCCGTCGATCTCACTGCCGCGGGTATCCCGCACGGTGGTCGGGATACCGCGCGCCTCGAGGGCGGCGACGAAAGCCTTCTCGACGGCCGGGTCGCTCGCGGTCCACTTCGAACCCGGAGTTGGATTGAGCGGGATCGGGTTCACGTGGACCCACCCGCGACCGCGGGCGTTCAGCAGCTTCCCCAGCCGATCGGCCCGCCACGCCTGATCGTTCACGTCCCGGATGAGCGCGTACTCGATGCTCACCCGGCGCCCCGTCGCCTCGAAGTAGCGACGCGCGGAGTCCAGCGCCTCGCCCACCTTCCAGCGCTGGTTGATCGGCACGAGTTCGTCACGCAGTTCGTCGTCGGGGGCGTGCAGGCTCAACGCGAGCGTGGCCGAGATGCCCTCCTGGGCGAACTTGTCGATCGCGGGAACCAGCCCGACCGTCGACATCGTCACACCGCGCGCGGAGATGCCCAGTCCGTCGGGCGCGGGCGCCGTGATGCGCCGCACGGCCGCCACGGCCGATTTGTAATTGGCCAGCGCCTCACCCATGCCCATGAACACGACGTTGGAGATGCGCCCGGGTCCCCCGGCGACCTCCTCACGCGCCAGCGATCGCGCGGCGGCCGTGACCTGCTCGACGATCTCCGCCGTGGAGAGGTTGCGGGTCAACCCTGCCTGCCCGGTGGCGCAGAACGGGCAGTTCATGCCACAACCGGCCTGGCTGGAGATGCAGAGGGTGTCTCGGTTCTTGTAACGCATGAGCACCGACTCGACGAGTGCGCCGTCGTGCAGGCGCCACAACGTCTTGACCGTCGTGCCCTTGTCCGCCGTCAGGGTGCGCACCGGGGTCAGCAGGGTCGGCAGCAGCGCCTCGGCGATACGCACCCGGCTCGCCGCGGGCAGATCCGTCATCTTTTCCGGGTCGTCCTCGAGCCGCTCGAACCACTGGGTGGCGAGCTGTCTGGCCCGAAACGGCTTCTCCCCCAGCGCCGCGAGCGCGTCACCCCGTTCGGCCGGTTCCAGGTCCGCGAAGTGGCGCGGGGGTTTGCCGCGCCGCGGTGCGGACATGACGAGTCGACCCGGGCCCGCAGGGGCGAGGGGCAGGGGCTCACGGACGGGGGTGGGAGTCGGCATGGTGACTCCATGATAAAGGCCCGCGGGGCCTGGGAAGTCAAGGCCCGCAGGGCCAGGGCCTCGCGTCAGGAACCGAGGAACAGCAGCAACAGCAGGTGGACCACCGGAGCCGCAGGCAGCAGGGAGTCCAGGCGGTCCATGACCCCGCCGTGCCCGGGGAGCAGGTCGCCCATGTCCTTGATGCCGAGGTCACGTTTGAGCATGGACTCCGAGAGGTCACCCAGGATGGCCACGACCACGGTCACGACACCGATCACCAGCCCGCCCCACCAAGGGCCCCCGAGCATCAGCGGCAGGGCCAGGGCGCCCGTGATCGCGCCGACGACGACCGACCCGGCCGTACCCTCCCAGGACTTCTTCGGGCTGATCGACGGGGCCATGGGGCGCTTGCCGAAGAACACCCCGGAGGCGTAGCCACCGACATCGCTGGCGACCACGAGCAGAACGAAGAGGATCACCCGCCAGGGACCGTCCGAGGCCACGAGCATCAGGATGGTGAATCCGGCGAGGAGCGGGCCGTAGGTCACGACGAAGATGCCACCCGCGACGTCACGGATCGGGAGCACGCCCGCCGTGGACCTGCGCGTGCCGTCCACGCCCAGGAGCCGCCAGCCGAGGACGGCGAACACCGTCAGGACGTAGGCGACGAAGAGGGTCTCCCCCCCACCGAAGTAGGCCCCGAACAACATGGCCAGGGTGCCCGCGACGAGGGGGAGCAGGGGAACCTGCAGATGACGTGCCCGGAAGGCGCGCACCATCTCCAGGCAGCCGTAACCCACCGCGACGGCAGCGAGCACGACGAAGGCCTCACGACGGACGAAGAGGCTGAGCACGACGATGGCGCCCATGCCCACCCCCACCCCGATGGCGGCGGGAAGGTTGCGTCCGGCGCTGCGCGTGCGCTTGGCCGCCGTAGCACCGGGGGCGCTCGCACCCCCGGCGGGCGCTGCGTCCGGTGCCGGCTCGTCCACTCCGCTGCTCACCCCGCGGCTCAGACGGCCAGCAGTTCCGCTTCCTTGTTCTTGAGCAGATCGTCGACCTGCTCTACGTACTTCTTGGTCGTGGATTCCAGGTCCTTCTCGGCGCGGGTGACCACGTCTTCTCCCGACTCACCGTCCTTGACGATGCGGTCGAGTTCCTCCTTGGCCTTGCGGCGGATGCTGCGCATGGTGACCCGAGCGTCCTCGGCCTTGGTACGGGCGAGCTTGATGTAGTCCTTGCGCCGCTCCTCGGTGAGCTGCGGCAGCACGATGCGAATGGTCACGCCGTCGTTGCTGGGGTTGACCCCGAGATCGGAGCGACCGAGCGACTTCTCGATCTCCTGCATCGCACTCCGGTCGAAGGGCGTGATCAGGACCTGCCGGGCCTCAGGGATCTGGAAGGACGCGAGCTGCTGCAGCGGGGTCGGCGCACCGTAGTAGTCGACGAGGATCTTGTGGAACATCGCGGCGTTGGCCCGCCCGGTGCGGATGCTCCCGAAGTCCTCCTTGGCGACGTCGATCGCCTTGGTCATCTTCTCCTCGGCCTCGAGGAGGGTGTCGTCGATCACGGTCGTCCCTTCGTCATGCGTCCGGGCGGCGTCCGGTCCGCCCGCAGGTTCTCGGGAGAGCGCGCACGGACCGGATCCGGCTCAGTTCGCGCTGACCTGCGTGCCGATCCTCTCACCCCGCAGCGCGCGGGCGACGCCCTGGCCCTCCATGCCGAACACGACCATCGGCAGCGCGTTGTCCATGCAGAGGCTGAAGGCCGTCGTGTCCACGACGCGCAGACCCCTGCGCAGCGCTTCCGAGTAGGTGATGGCGTCGATCTTGGTGGCGTCAGGGTCGGTACGGGGATCGCCCGTGTACACGCCGTCCACACCGTTCTTGGCCATGAGCACCGCGTCCGCACGCACCTCGAGCGCGCGCTGGGCGGCGACGGTGTCGGTGGAGAAGTACGGCAGACCGGCCCCGGCACCGAAGATGACGACGCGCTGTTTCTCCATGTGCCGGATGGCCCGGCGAGGGATGTACGGCTCAGCGACCTGGCCCATCGTGATCGCCGTCTGCACGCGCGTCTCGACCCCCGCCTGTTCGAGGAAGTCCTGCAGGGCCAGCGCGTTCATGACCGTGCCCAGCATGCCCATGTAGTCCGCGCGACTGCGTTCCATGCCCCGCTGGGCGAGCTCCGCACCACGGAAGAAGTTGCCGCCGCCGACGACGATGGCGACCTGTACCCCCTGTTTGACCGGGCCGGCGATCTCCCGGGCCACCTGCGCGATCACGTCCGGGTCCACGCCCACCTGACCGTTGCCGAAGAACTCCCCCGACAGCTTCAGCAGGACCCGCTGGTACGCGGGTTTCTGGTCGACGGTGCCGGCCTCGAGGTCGACGGTCACACTCGGCTCGGTGGTGTCCGGCACGCAGGGCTCCTTCAGAAGGTCGGTCAGGCTGGGTTGGTGGTGCATCCGTGCCGCAGTGTGCCGCACGAACCGTCCCGGGCGTCACCCAACGTCACCGCAGGCTGGTCCGGACGTGCAAACGGGACGGGGAGACCGTGTCTCCCCGTCCCGTTCACGGCTACCGCTCGCCAATCGGCAGATCGCGCCGATCGCCGGTCCTGCTCAGGCGCCGACGCGGATCCGGGCGAAACCCGTGACCTGGACGCCCGCCACGGCGAGCAGCTTGGTGATCGTCGTCTTCGGGTCCTTTGCGAACGGCTGCTCCAACAGGACGTTGTCCTTGAAGAAGCTGTTCACCCGACCCTCGACGATCTTCGCCAGAGCGGCCTCGGGCTTCTTCTCCTCACGCGCGGTCTCCTCGGCGATGCGGCGCTCGCTCTCGACGAGGTCAGCCGGCACCTCCTCGCGGGAGAGGTAGATCGGCGACATGGCCGCCGCGTGCATCGCCACGTCGCGACCGACCGCATCCTTGTCGCTGTCCAGACCGATGAGGACGCCGATCGTCGGGGGCAGGTCGCTCGCGGTGCGGTGCAGGTAGGAGGAGACGTGCTTCGCCTCG
>JBPBQU010000227.1:0-5260 GCA_050955085.1 Janthinobacterium lividum
CGGAACCCGCACGGGCGTTGGCGGCGCTCGTGTCCACGTTCAGCGGGATCCCCGCGGTCCTCGGCCCGCTCGCCGTGACCACCGTCCTCGCGGTCATCGTCTCCGGCGGTGTGCAGGGAACCCTGATGCCCGCGACGAAGAAACTCAAACCCAAGTTCTCCAACCTCAACCCCGTCAACGGCCTCAAACAGCACTGGGGCCCGCAGGCGTTGTGGGAGGGTGCGAAATCGCTGCTCAAGACCGCGCTCATCGGCGCCGTGCTGTGGTTGGTCGCCAAGAACCTCGCCCCCCAACTCGTCGGACAGGGTCTGCTGCCGATGTCCTCCGTGCTCGGCGCGACGAAGGCGGCGATCGCGAAGATGCTCACCGTCACCGTCGTCGTCGGGCTCGTCATCGCCGCCGCCGACTACGCCATGAGCCGGCGCCGCATCATGAAGAAGCTGCGGATGAGCAAACAGGACATCAAGCAGGAGCACAAGAACTCCGAGGGTGACCCGCTGCTCAAGGGAGCCATCCGTTCCAAGCAGATGGCCATGTCCCGCAACCGGATGATGGCCGACGTCGCGAAGGCCGACGTCGTCCTCGTCAACCCCACCCACATCGCCATCGCCCTGCGCTACGAACCCGGGACGGGTGCCCCCAAGGTGCTCGCCAAGGGTGCCGGGGCCATCGCGACGAAGATCCGCGAGAAGGCCAAGGAACACGACGTGCCGCTCGTCAAGGATGTCGAGCTCGCCCGGACGATGTACAAGAGCGTCAAGGTCGGCCAGGAGATACCGCCGGAACTGTTCGCGGCGGTCGCGAAGATCCTCGCCTTCGTCATGAACCTGCGCACCCGTGGTTCCCTCACCGCGTTCGGTGACGCGCACACCGTCCCCGCCTGAGGTCCACCGGGTCATCCCGCGCACCTGCCCCCCCGTGAGGGGTCAAGCAGACGGCAGGTGGCGCCGATGGCAGGGGAGTGGGCCGACAGGGTGAATCAGGAGACGCGCAGCTGAACTCTGCGTCACCCCAGCCCACCCTCGGACCGGTGAGCGCCACGCCCGGTCCAGGGCGCAAGGTGGCGGTCCGATTGCTGCACGGCCAGCACCGTCGCCGCGTCGACGAACGTGCGGCCGCCGCCGGGGGGACGTCGGTGGGGGTCCGCCTCACCCGCGCCTTCGGTGTCGTCGTGGCGCTCCTCCTGGTCGTCGGTGTCAGCGGAGCAGGCGGGCTGCTCGTCACGGGGCACAGTCGGGACCGGGAAACCCAGCTCCGGCAGCTCGAATCGGCCAACTCCACCCTTCAACTCGCGGTGGCCGCGGCCGACACGTCGCTGCGCGACTACCGCTCCGACCCCCAACCGCGAATGCTCGACGACTACACCCGCACGGTCAGGAAGTTGCCCACGCTGCGGGCCCACGTCACCGCACTCGTCACCGACCCGTTGCAACGCAGTCTGTTCACTGAGCAAGAGAGCCTCATCCAACGCTGGCTGGTGCAGACCGACCCGTCGATCCCCACCGGTTCGATCCCGATCGGTCCGACGAACACCGGGGACACGAACACCGGGGACACGAACACCGGGGACACGAACACCGAGGCTTCCCGGACCATCGTCGACCTGCGCGACGCCAACACCCGCCTCGACGTCCTCCTGCGCCACCAGCGCGACGAGGCCACCGCCACCGAACGCTGGGTCCGTGACGGTGCGTTGGTCGGTACCGGTTGCACCCTGCTCGCGGCCCTCGTCCTCGTCGTCAGCACCGGGACCCGGACCCGTCGCGCTCTCCTCGACCCGCTGCAACGCCTCGTCGACGTCATCGACGCCCTCGGCCGTGGTGAGCACAGCGCCCACGCCGACCCCACCGCCGGACCCAGCGAGGTCCGCACCGTCGCGCTGGCCGTCAACGACCTCGCCCGGGAGAACCACCGACTCCTCGACGACGCGGACCTCGCCACCCGCCGCCAGCGCCTCGCCGGCGACATCGGCCGTGAGGTGCGCGACCAGCTCGTCGCCGAGGACGCCCTCGGCGTCGCCGTGCGCCGTCTCGGGGAGGAACTGCACGTCGACCGCGTCTGGGTCCGGATGCTCGAGGGTGGCGGGGCGGGGGGAGGGCTCGGCCCGATCGCCCGCGAGTGGAGCCGCCCACCCCTGGCCCCGTTGCCGAACCCGCCACGAGGCGACAGCTTCGACGACGCCCGCAGTTGGTTGCACGAACTCAATGCCAGCGGTGACGTGTACGCCGTCGCCGACACCCGCACTTTGCGCGGGCGCGGCGCTGCCATGGACTTCTTCCTCCGTGACACCTCCGCCCGTGCCCTCCTCGTCGTACCGATCGGGGTGGGGGAGACCCCGCACGGGTTGCTCACCGTGCTCGTCGGCGACGACCCCGACCGCCCCGACGACCCCGATACCGGATCCGCTGCCGGTGCCGGACCCCGCGATTGGTCCGAACAGGAGATCGACCTCGCCCGTTCCGTCGCCGTGGACCTCGCCCGCGCACTCGTCCTGGCCGGGCTCTACCGCGCCCAGGAACGTCTGCTGGGCGAGCTGCGCGACGTGGAGTCGGTGAAGTCCGACCTGCTCGCCACGGTCAGCCACGAACTGCGCACCCCGCTCACGAGCATGTCCGGTTACCTCGAGCTGCTGCGTGACGGTGGCTGCGGGGAGGTCTCGCCGGACGTCCGCTCCGTCCTCGCCATCGTGGAACGCAACACCGACCGCCTCACCGCCCTCATCGAGGACCTGTTGCTGCTCTCCCGCATCGAGGCCGCCCCCACCAGCGACCTCAGCGGCACCACGGCGCTCGCCGACCTCCTCCCCGCCGTCCTCGCGGCGAGTGCCGCGGTGTCGGTGAGCGGGGGCACACCGAGCTGCGCGACACCGCAGGAGGACCTGACCCGGTGGTGGGTGCGGGGTGAGCACGAACACCTGCACCGTGCGCTGCTCGCCGTGCTCGACAACGCGGTGAAGTTCTCACCCACCGGTTCGCCCGTGTGCCTGCGGGTCGAGGCCGATTCGACGGAGGCGCGGATCATCGTGCAGGACAACGGGATGGGTATCCCCGAAGGGGAAGTTGACGCCGTGTTCGACAGGTTCGCGCGCGGCTCCAACGCCTCGACCCAGGCGGTGGCGGGGGCAGGGCTCGGCCTGAGCATCGCCCGCGACCTCGTGCGTCTGCACGGTGGCCGCATCGCCCTGGACTCCGTCGAAGGGCAGGGGACCACCGCCGTCCTCACCCTGGCCCTGGTCGGGGGGCCGGCGTGAACCGCACCCGGCACTCCGCCGCCGACCGCGCACAGACTTCCGCCGCCGACCGCGGCGATGGTGCGGGCGCAGCGGCGCTCACCGAGGCCCGCCGGTTGGCGGCCCTGCACGGCTATCAGCTCCTCGACACTCCCCCCGACCCCGAGCTGGATGCGATCGTGCGCATCGCCGCCGCCGTCGCAGGGGTCCCCACCGCGACGGTGAACCTCATCGACTCCGCACGTCAGTGCCAGTTGTCCGCGGTGGGTTTCGACGGCGCCACCTCCCAGCGACAGGAGTCCATGTGCGCGCGCAACATCGGCGTGCCGGGCGTCGTGCACGTGCGCGACGCCAGCCTCGACCCGCGCTACCTCGACAGCTCCTGGGTCGACGGGCGGATGGCCGAGGTCCGCTTCTACGCCTCGGCGCCGCTGGTGACCCCAGAGGGTCACCACCTGGGCAGTCTGTGCGTCTTCGACGTCGAACCCCGCGAGCTCGACGACGACCAGCTGGCCCGCCTCGCCGACCTCGCCACGCTCGTCATGGCGCTGCTGGAGCGCCACCGCCGCAACCGTGAGCAACAACAACTGGTCGCCGAGGTCGAGGAGCAACGCGAACTGCTGCAACTGACCCTCAGCGAGCTCGAGGCGCGCGACGAGTTCGCCCAGGCCCTGATGGACACCGTCGACGTGGGCGTCGTGGCCTGCGACGCCGATGGTCACCTGACCGTGTTCAACCGTGTCGCACAGGGTTTCCACGGCCTCGACCTCGATACGGCGTTGCCCCCCGCGCAACACGCCAGCACTTACCACCTCTACGCCGCCGACGGTGTCACCCTGCTGAGCGCACAGCAGGTGCCGTTGCTGCGGGCGCTGGTGGAGGGATCCGTCACCGGTGTCGAGATGGTCATCGCCCGGGTGGGGGCGGACCCGGTCCGGGTGAGCGTCTCCGGACGGGCGCTGTCGAGTGAGTCCGGGGAGGCGATCGGGGCGGTCGTCGCCATCCAGGACATCACCGAGGAACGCGCCCGCATGCGGGCCCTGGAGGACGCAGGGGAGCAGCTGCGCCGCCAGGGCCTGGAACTCGCCGACGCCGTCGCCGAACTGCGCCGGTCCAACACCGAACTGGCCGATCTCGCCGCGGTCGCCAGCCACGACCTCGCATCCCCGTTGACCGCGATCCTGGGTTACCTCGACCTCGTCCTCGACGTCCACGGATCGCAGCTGCCGGCCGAGGGGCAGGCCTGGATCGCGACGGCACTGCGTGCGGGCCAGCGCATGCAGCGTCTCATCGAGGCCGTCCTCGACCACGCGCGAGCCGGGTCCACCGCGTTCGCGGCGCAACCCGTCGACGTGGAGGCGTTGCTCTGCCAGGTCGTCGAGGACCTCACCCCCGCCGCGGCGGAAGCCGACGTCACGTTCAGTGGTGGCGGTCACGCGCTCGCCGATCCCGTCCTGTTGCGACAGCTGCTGCAGAACCTCGTCGGCAACGCCCTGCGCTACCGCTCGCCGCAACGTCGCTGCCGCATCCAGGTCCGGGTGCGTGACCTCGACCACGGCGGTTGGGAGCTCGCGGTGCTCGACAACGGTCGGGGCATCCCCGCACACCAGCGCGGTGAGGTCTTCCGGATGTTCGCCATGGCGAACCCGGTCGCGGGGACGCAGACCGAGGCCGGTGGGGTGCGACGGGTCGGGCACGGGATCGGACTCGCGACCTGTCAGCGCATCGTCGAACGACACGGCGGGCGCATCCTCGCGGAGGAGACCCCCGGTGGCGGCGCCACCCTGCGCGCCACGTTCCCCTCGACACCGCCCCCGGGGGCGCTCAGGTAGGACCTGCAGGTGCCGAAGGGGAGACGGAGGCGACCCCACGGGGGACACCCGTGAGCGCTGCGTCGGCCGGGTCCATCGCGTCGCGTCGATGCAGTGAAGTCAGTCGAGAAGGAGGCCGAACGTGGCACGTGTGCTCGTCGTCGAGGACGACCCCGACATCCGTCAACTGGTCGAACTGCGCCTGCGTGGACTCGGTCAC
>JBPBQU010000228.1:0-5114 GCA_050955085.1 Janthinobacterium lividum
GGAAGGCGGACCTGGTTGACACCGCGAAGAGGTTCGTGGACAACGCCCGCAAGTCCAACCCCAACGTCAAGATCGTGATGGCCAACGCCCCGCAACGCACCACCCTTGGGGCTGCCTCGGACCTGCCCGAGCGCACCCGGGATTACAACGCCGCGTTGGCTGCGGCGATCCCCACCTGGTCCACCAGCCGGTCCCCGATCGTGATGGCCGACTTCGACAAGGAGTACGGCTGCGACGGTCTCTCCAGTAAGTGTGATTCCACCTATGACGGGTTGCACCCGAACGCGTTGGGTGAGTACCGCATCGCGCGGGCCTTCGAGGTGGCCCTGCAGGGCAAGTTCGGTATCGGTGGGTCGGTGCCGGCGATCCCGGCGGTGCCCGCGCGGGTGTTGACGACGCCGGCGAACGTGAAGTTCAACGCCACCGATCAGGGTGTGGGTGCTTCGTGGTCGCCGGTGTACGGGGCCCGTAACTACGACGTGGAATGGCGCGACATCACCGACAACGCCGACGCAGCCTGGACCGGTTCCGGCACGGGCGGCATCCGGTGGGACAAGAGTTGGCAGTTCCTGCAACCCAACTTCCCCGGGCACACCTTCCAGGTGCGGGTTCGTTCCAGCGCCGGGAGCACGACTGACATGAAGTCCGCGTGGTCCGCTCCGGTTCAGGGGGTTTCCGACCCGCACATCGCTCCGCCCCCGACGAACATCACCACCACCTCGACGGCGACGGGGGTGGACGTGGGGTGGGTGGCACCCACCGGGGCGAACACCGACTCCATCACCAGGTACGCGATCTGGGTGTGGGACGGCAGCCTGACCAACTACCCCAAGATCGTGGGGTACAGCAAGGACGCCCGCACCGCTCACATCGACGGTCTGATCCCCGGTCAGAAGTACACGATCTTCATGGTGACGTGGAATGCCCACGGCGAGGGTTTGCCGGCGTTCGGGTCGGGGGTCGTGGTCGGGGCGGTGGGTGCGCCGCCGACCCCGACGGGGTTGGTGGTCACCAGTACCGATGCCACGACGGTGAAGTACAGCTGGAACCCCTCCCCAGGTGCTGGGGGTTACCGGGTGTGGATGCGCAACGTCAACGATGCGGCGTCGGTGTCCACTCCGGGGAGTGTGCAGACCTCGACCAGTGGTGGGGCTGCGTTCCTGGTTCCCGGGGTGTGGAACTACGAGGTCTGCGTCACTGCGGTGAACGGCACCTACGAGTCGGGTAAGACCTGCAAAAAGGCACCACGCCCCGCCGGTAGCTGACGCGGGACGAAGACACCGAGCGGGCGGGCCTGCCCGACGCGAGTCCACCACGGAGTCGCGTCGGGCCGGACCCGCCCGTTCTGCTGCCCGGGTGGATTGCCGCCGTCCTGGGGGACTCCGTGCCACTCGCCACCGACCCCGGGCAGCAGTGACGACGGCACCGGTCGCTCGGCTATCGCCCTCCCACGTATTCGCGGCCGGCTTCCGCCTACGGGCCATCACCGTCGAGAGGTCATTGCTGGTCACTGCCGTCATCGCCATCACGACGATCCGCGCTTCTCGTCGGATGCCGCAGAACTGA
Source organism: Janthinobacterium lividum (assembly GCA_050955085.1). Classification (GTDB taxonomy): domain Bacteria; phylum Actinomycetota; class Actinomycetes; order Actinomycetales; family Kineococcaceae; genus Kineococcus. The sequence continues at coordinate 1,567 of JBPBQU010000228.1, forward strand.
CGATTGCCTGCGAGCGCGGTGTGAATTCCCTAGATTGTCGCCATGTCATCCGCGGGAGTGGTGGACCCGCTGCTCCCGCGCGCCTGGCAGGAGGTCCCCGAGGGGATCATGGTGCTCGACGCGGCGCAGTGGCGGGTCGCGCACGTCAACGAGGCCGGGGCCGCCGTGTTCGGGCTCACGCCCGCCGATCTCCTCGGCCGCACGCTCGGCGGCATCTTCGCGCAGGCTGTCGGCTCGCCGTTGCACGAACAGCTGCGCCGCACCCGTTCCGAGGACACCGTCGTCGACTGGACCGGTCCGGTGGCGGGGACCGGCCGGTGGATCCAGGTCCGTGCCCGCCACCTCGACGGGCAGGTCTTCTGCGCATACCGCGACGTCACTCGCGAACATGCCCTGCAGCTCGAACGGGACTGCCTCACCGACTCGTTGCAGACCTCGTTGGAACAGACCCGTCAACTGCTGCAGCTCTGCGAGGCGTTGACCGCGACGGAGACCGTGCGCGACGTCGCCGCGGTCGTCGTCGAGGCCGCGAACTCCGTCTTCGGAGCCGCCTACGCCACGTTGTCCGTCGTCGATCACGAGCGCGGGTTGCTGCGCACCCCCTTCACGGGCCCGCCGGCCGTGGGCGCCGTGGGGCAGTGGGCCGACCTCGCGTTGGACGCTCCCGGGCCGGGGACGCTCGCGCTGCGCGAGGGGCACCCGCGTTTCGACGACGCCCAGAGCCTGCGCACGAACTTCCCCGACCTCGACCACCGCCGGGACACGGCGCACGTCCGGTACACGGCGAGCGTGCCGTTGCTGGCCGCCGGTTGCCCCGTGGGGTTGCTGACGATGCGCTGGCAGCAGGACCTCGAACTCAGCGACGCGCACCGGGCCCTCCTCGTCTCGTTCGCCTCCTACACCACGCAGGCCCTGCAGCGCGCCCTGCTGCTGGCCGAGCGGACCGCGACCGCGCGCACCCTGCAGGACTCGATGCTGACGACCGATCTGCCGCAGGCCGGGGGTCTGGAGCTCCTCGCGCGCTACGTCGCCGCGAGTGCGGGTGAGCAGGTCGGTGGCGACTGGTACGACGGTGTGCAGCTGCCCGACGGCACCACCCTCGTCGTCATCGGCGACGTCAGCGGCCATGACATCGCGGCCGCCGCCGAGATGGGCCGGTTGCGGATCGCACTGCGGGCGCTTGCCGTCGACCGTGACGACCCACCCGCGCAGCTGCTCGCCCGCCTCGAGTCCGTGGTCTCGTCCCTGGGTGGGGAGCCGATCCTGGCGAGCTGCGTCGTGGCCCGCGTCGAGCAGTCACCCGAGCAGTTCGACGCCGGCCTGCGGTTGCTGCGGTGGGCCAACGCGGGGCACCCGCCACCGCTGCTGGTGCTGGCCGACGGCAGCGCCCGGGTCCTGGCGCCAGCGCCCGAACTGCTGCTGGGCGTCGGCGACGGCACCCCACGCACCGACCACGTCGTCGAGGTACCGTCCGGTGCGACGCTGCTGCTCTACACCGACGGGCTCGTGGAACGGCGTGGGGAGGACCTCGAGGACGGCATCGAACGGTTGCGCACCGCGGGCGAGGTGCTGGCCGGTGCGGAGCTGGGGGCGGCCGTGGACGCGCTGCTCGCCGCGGTCGGCACCGACGGTGGGGACGACGTCGCCGTCCTGGCGGTGCGCTTCCACCCGCAGGACCGCCCGCACCCCTGAGCGGCACCTACGATCGGTGATCGTGAGCGAGCAGCAGCCCGAGGACCTGAGCGTGGAGTCCAGTGGAGATTCGAGCGGGGGACACGGGAGTGACGCCCCCGTCGTCTTCGAGGGGCGCACGGGGGTCGCGCACCCGATCGCTGCGTATTACACGCCCGTCCTGCACCGGCCCTGTGCGCCCGTCACCGTTTTCGACGACGACCTCGTGCAGCTCGTCGCCGACATGTTCGCCTCGATGGCGGCCGCCGACGGGGTGGGGTTGGCCGCCAACCAGATCGGCGTCGACGCCCGGGTGTTCGTCGTGGACTGTCCCACGGACGACGACGACGACGCGGGCGGGGACGAGGGGGAGAACGTCGTCGCGCACGTCGTGAACCCCGTCCTGGCCCTGCCCACCGGTCGAAAGCGCCGGCTCGACCTCGACTCCGAGGGGTGCCTCTCCGTGCCCGGTGAGCACGCCGACCTCGCCCGCCCGGATCGCTGTGAGGTGCGCGGGGTCGACGTCCGCGGCAACCCCGTGACGCTGGTGGGGACAGGACTGTTGGCGCGCTGCCTGCAGCACGAGGTCGACCACCTCGACGGCGTCGTCTACGTCGACCGGTTGTCGGTGGGGGAGCGCAGCTCCGTGCTCGCCGCCGCGGGGTTGACGGCTCCGGCCGCGTCATGAGCTCACCGATCGTGCTGGGCATCGAGTCCAGCTGTGACGAGACCGGCGTCGGACTGGTCAGTGACGGGGTCCTGCTGGGTGACGCGCTGGCCTCGAGCATGGACGCGCACGCGCGCTACGGCGGCGTGGTGCCGGAGGTGGCAGCCCGGGCCCACCTGGAGTCGATCGTGCCCGTCATGCGCCAGGCGCTCGCGGCCGCCTCCCTCGACCTCGCCGACGTCGACGCCGTCGCCGTGACGGCCGGTCCGGGGTTGTCCACGGCGCTCCAGGTCGGGTTGGCCTCGGCCAAGGCCCTCGCCTTCGGCCTCGACCTACCCCTCTACGGCGTGCATCACCTGGCGGGGCACGCGGCGGCCGACTCCCTGGTCCACGGTCCGCTGCCGACGCGATGCGTGGCGCTCGTGGTCTCGGGCGGGCACACGTCGTTGCTGTTGCTGGGCGACCTGGGGCGCGATCCCGTGGTGCACCTGGGCGACACGAGCGACGACGCCGCGGGGGAGGCCTTCGACAAGGTCGCGCGCGTCCTCGGTCTCGGCTACCCCGGTGGGCCCGCGATCGACGCGGCCGCCGCGGGTGGGAACCGTCGCGCGATCGCGTTCCCGCGTCCGCTCTCCCGCCCGCAGGACCCGGCGTACGGGTTCTCGTTCTCGGGCCTGAAGACGGCCGTCGCGCGCTGGGTCGAGGCGCGCGTCGACGCGGGCGGGGAAGTACCCGTCGCGGACGTGGCGGCGTCCTTCCAGGAGGCCGTCGCCGATGTCCTGACCCGTAAGGCGGTCGCGGCCTGCCGGGAGTACGGCGTGGGCACACTGCTCGTCGTGGGTGGGGTCGCGGCGAACAGCAGGGTCCGTTCGCTTGCCGAGGAGCGTTGCGCGGCAGCGGGTCTGGAGTTGCGGGTGCCGCCGATCCGGTTATGCACCGACAACGGCGCGATGATCGCCGCGGTGGGTGACCTGCTCGTGCGGGCGGGAGCACCCGCGTCGGGTCTGGCGCTGGCCACCGACCCGTCGGCACCGTTGACGGGTGCGCTGTTGAGCGGTCCCTGGACGTGAGGGCACTCCTCGGGTGCACCGTTCGTTGACTCCTGCGCAGCGACCGCGAACGAAAGGCGTAGATCCCGTGGCCATCGACTACTCGAAGAAGCCGACCACTCCGGCGAGCCCACCGCCACCTCCCGCCGCCCCGGCTTCCG
>JBPBQU010000229.1:0-5093 GCA_050955085.1 Janthinobacterium lividum
CTCGGCGACGAATTCGTCGGCGTTGGCGTAGTCAAGACCGTGGACGTGCGGCGCCGTGCCGCGCAGCCGGTCACGGGTGCGATGGAGGCGGGCCAGGACGTAGGAGAGCTTGAACCGGTAGGGCTCCTCGCCGTTGAGGCGGACCCGCTCCGAGTGCACCTCGGGCATCGCCTGCGCGTCGAGCTCCAGCGATGCCGCCAGCTCGGGGGAGACACCGACGATCTGGGTCGAGGCCGCGACCTCGGTGAGCAGGTTGCGCACCGCCGCTTCGAGGACGTCGACGGCGGCGTCGTGCTGCAGGCCGAGGACCTCCATCGTGACCTCGGGCGTCACGTTGGGGTTGCCGTCGCGGTCACCGCCCACCCAGCTGCCGAAGCGCAGGGGCCGTGCCCCCTCGGGCAGGGCGAGACCGATCCCGTCGAGCCCGACGTCGAGGTCCTCCAGCAGGTCGGGCATGACGTCGTCGGCGATGTTGCGCAGGTAGTGCAGCGCGGAACGCGCCTCGTCGGCCGGACGGGGACGCTGGACGCGTAGCTCGTCGGTCTGCCACAGCAGGTCCACCAGCTCGGCCAGGCGCCGCTGAGCTCGCGCGGCGTCGGCGGGGCGTTGGCGGGGGTCCTCGGATTCCTCGACGATGCTCGTGATGCGCAGCAACAGGTCGAGCACGGAACGACGGCTCGACTCCGTGGGGTGGGCCGTGAAGACGGGGCGCAGCTGCAACCGACCGAGGATCTCGGCGGTCTCCGCGGGGTCTGCTTCCCCCGCACGTAGCGCCTCGGCCAACCGGGCGAGCACGGGCGGGAGGCCACCGATGGACTGGCGGGAGAGTTCCAACCCGCGGTGCAGTTGTTCGGAGGCGTTGGCCAACTGGAAGTAGGCGGTGAACGCGCGCGCCAGGACGATCGCCGTGGCGTCGTCCACACCGCCCAGCAGGGCGGCGAGTTTGGCACCGTCGTCGGGTTCGCGGGCCAGCGCCCGCACCTGCTCGACGAGGTCGAGCAGGTCGGACCCTTCGTGGCGGGTCAACGACGCACCCAGGAGTTCACCGAGTCGGCGTACGGAGGCGCGTAGCGCAGCGTGGCCCTCGTCGGAGGAGACCCCGTCGGCGGAGAGCACGTCGTGCTTGATCTGCTGCGGCGCCTCAGGCGTCACGCCGGGTCTCCCGGCCGACCCCACGGTCGCTGGCGTCATCGGTGCTGGCGTCATCGGTCCTGGCCCTCGCCTCCCTGCCGGTGCGGGGGTCCGCGCTGACTCCGGCGCACAACGGTTGCTGCATGTCACCACCGCGGGGGTGGCGGCTGCAGTCTTGCGCGTCCACGGCGAGTAGCGGAAACCGGGGCGGCGCGGGTGACGGCAGGGAGGGAGCGAGGGCGAACGGGCCGCGCTCAGCTGCCGTTGGCGGCGGCCTTGAGCTTGGAACCCGCGGTGAGCTTCGCACCGTAGGAGGCGGCGATCTCCAGGGCCTCACCGGTGCGGGGGTTGCGACCCGTGCGGGCGGCGCGCTCGACGCGCTCCACGGTCATCAGTCCGGGCAGCTTCACGGCGTCCCCGCTGGCCACCGCCTCGACGAGGACGTCTCCGAACGCGTTCAGCACGGAGTCGGCGTCGGACTGGGTCACCCCACTGCGCTGTGCGAGGGCAGTGATCAGTTCAGAGCGGTTCACGGTCGTCTCCCGGGTTTCTGGGTGTCGTTCTGGGTGGTCTCAACGATGCAAGGAGGTCGTGCGCAAAAAGATTACCGGTCGTCACCGCTCGTGCTCGCAGGTGCTGGCAGCCGCGGCACGGCGAGTCCCCCGGACCCGGTCGCCAGGCCGAGTGCGGACCATGTCCCGGGGTGGGCTTCGCCGAAGTCCTCGGGTAGGAGTCCTGGGAGTCGTCGGGTCGGCTCCGTCGGATGTTCAGAGCAGCGCGCTGCAGGTCCCGCAGACGCCGAAGACCTCGACGACGTGCTCCACCTGGGTGAACCCGTGCTCACCACCGATGCGCTTCGCCCATGCCTCGACGGTCGGGCCCTCGACCTCGACCGTGCGCCCGCAGCGCCGGCACACGAGGTGGTGATGGTGGCCGGTGCTGCACCGGCGGTAGAGCGACTCACCCTCGTCGGTGCGCAGGACGTCGACGTCACCGTCATCGGCCAGCGCCTGCAGGGCCCGGTAGACGGTCGCCAGGCCGACGCTGTCCCCGCGGGCGCGCAACGCCGCGTGCAGATCCTGGGCGGAGATGAACGCGTCGGCCTCGTCGAGGATGGTGGAGACGGCGGAACGCTGCTTGGTGGACCGGCGGGCCGGGACGCTCACGGCTTCCTCCTCTCGAACCGGTCAGGATGCGAGCGGTTCTCGTCCTCTCGACGACGACGACCCTACGTGACCTGCAACCGGGCGGCGAGGACCTCCGCTCAGCGCGTAGCCTGCAGGCGCCGTCCCGTCAGCAGACGGGGCCCAGCCGCCGACACCCAGCCGGATGGAGATCCCGCGTGGCCCAGCAGTCCGCCTCCCGCCTCGACGCCGTCACCAACCTCGCCAAGCGCCGAGGTTTCGTCTTTCCCAGCGGGGAGATCTACGGGGGGACGCGCTCGGCCTGGGACTACGGACCCCTGGGCGTGGAACTGAAGGAGAACATCAAGCGCCAGTGGTGGCGCACGATGGTCTCCTCGCGCGACGACGTGGTCGGCCTGGACTCCTCCGTCATCCTGCCGCGCCGTGTGTGGGAGGCCTCCGGCCACGTCGAGGTGTTCTCCGACCCCCTCGTCGAGTCGCTCGTGACCCACAAGCGCTACCGCGCCGATCATCTGATCGAGGCGTACGAGGCCAAACACGGCCACCCGCCGGAGAACGGTCTCGCCGATGTCGTCGACCCCGACACGGGCGTGCGCGGGCAGTGGACGCAACCCCGCGACTTCTCGGGGCTGATGAAGACCTACCTCGGTGCGGTCGACAACGAGGAGGGGATGCACTACCTGCGCCCCGAGACCGCCCAGGGCATCTTCGTGAACTTCGCGAACGTGATGGGTTCCGCGCGCAAGAAACCGCCGTTCGGCATCGGTCAGATCGGCAAGAGCTTCCGCAACGAGATCACCCCCGGGAACTTCATCTTCCGGACCCGTGAGTTCGAGCAGATGGAGATGGAGTTCTTCGTCGAGCCCGGCACCGATGAGGAATGGCACGAGTACTGGCTGGCCCAGCGGATGGCCTGGTACACCGATCTTGGCGTCAAGGCCGACAACCTGCGTTTCTACGAACACGCGCAGGAGAAGTTGTCGCACTACTCCAAGCGCACGGTCGACATCGAGTACCGGTTCGGTTTCACCGGGTCGGAATGGGGCGAGCTCGAGGGTGTCGCCAACCGCACCGACTACGACCTGACCACGCATTCGCGGGAGTCGGGGGTCGACCTGTCCTACTTCGACCAGGCCAAGGGTGAACGCTGGACGCCCTACGTCATCGAACCCGCCGCCGGTCTGACCCGCTCGCTCATGGCGTTCCTCGTCGACGCCTACACCGAGGACGAGGCTCCGAACACCAAGGGCGGCGTCGACAAACGCACCGTGTTGCGCCTCGACCACCGCCTCGCCCCGGTGAAGGCGGCAGTGTTCCCGCTCTCGCGCAACGAGCAGCTCTCGCCCAAGGCGCGCGACCTCGCCACCGAGCTGCGCACCAACTGGAACGTCGAGTTCGACGATGCCGGAGCCATCGGTCGTCGCTATCGGCGTCACGACGAGGTCGGCACGCCGTTCTGCATCACGGTCGACTTCGACACCCTCGAGGATGAAGCCGTTACCATCCGTTCGCGCGACTCGATGGCCCAGGAGCGCGTCGGCCTCACCCAGGTCGCGGCATGGTTGGGGGCGCGCCTGCTCGGCGCCTGACCCCCCCACCCTTCCCTCGCCCCACCCCCACCCCACCCCCGCCCTCGCCCGTCCGGCACGTTGTCACGTCGTGCGCGTTGATCGCGCATGACGTGACAACGTGCCGCCCTGGCCGCCGTTTGCGTGAGCTCCAAGCGGTGGGGGCATCAGCTGGCGCGTCGACGCCGGGCGGCGTCCAGGGTCTCCGCGATCGCCCGGATGAACTTCTCCGGTTCGGCCATGATCTCCGCTGGCGCGATCGAGACCAGGAGGATGCCCGCCGCCGCGTAGCGCCGCTGCTTCTCCAGTGTTCGCTGCATGTCCAGAGCCCCCAGGTGCCAACGCATGCCGTCGATCTCGAGGACAACCGCGAGCCGGGGCCAATAGGCGTCGGCCTGACCGATCCAGACCCCGTTGATCACCACATCCTCGTTCCACACCGGTTGATCGATCGGCGACGACGAGATGAGGACGTACGCGCGTCCCTCGGCGGCACTGCGAACCCCGGCCCACACCTCCGAGAGCACCTTGCGAGCCGTACGGCTCCGCTGACGAGGACCGTGCAGGACCTCGTCGCGCAACTCGTCCACGCTGCATGTGCCGCGTTGAAGGGCGGCGCCGAACAGTTCTCGCACCAGGTTCTCGTCGGTGCCGCTGTAACGGGCGGCGTCGGCACTGGCCCTGGCGACGGATGTCACAGGAAGACCCTGTCGGCGAACCGATCCTGGGTCGCGTTCACTGCGTTCGACGATGACGAAACCGTGTGGTTTCCGGTGTTCTCGATCCGGGATGATCACCAGGATCTCGGACGGGAGGGCGATGCGGTTGCCGAGCACGGAGTGCACGTCGAGAGCGTCGTGGCCGCTCAGAACTGCCTGTGGTCCGGCATACGCCAAGGCCGCCAGACGACGTTCGCGGCGGGTGGGGACGCCCCGGTGGGCGATCACCACTCCCGGGAGGACCCTGCGCCACGGTCCGCTGGCCGCCCAGCGCACCACGGTGCTCCTGGGGACACCGACAGCTGCCAGTTGTGCGTGGGTGAGAACCCCGTCGTGGCGCCGCACGAGCGCGTCGACGTCGGCCGTGTCGAAAGATCTGCGGGCAGGCACAGGACGAGACTCGACCCTTGGGACGGTGATCAGACCAGCCTGTCCACAGGTTCAAGCCGGAGGGTCACGCGCGGGCCCTGTGGACCCCCCGGGACCCGGCACGTTGTCACATCGTGAGCCATGAACGCGCACGAGGTGAC